>CAIYFE010000283.1 GCA_903925445.1 uncultured Burkholderiales bacterium
CCATTCAATGGACACTTCCCGTTTTTAGAAACCCCTTTTTTGGGGCTGATTCAGGACAAAAAAAGAAATGTCGTTGAAACAGAAAATCCAAATCTGATGACGATTATGCAAAGTACGACATCAACGCCGATTTATCCGACTCATTCAATGCTGACTTTTGCATCCTTGACCAACTTGGCAAACCGATCGGTGTCTTCTTTGATTTGACGCGCCATTTGAGCGGGTGAATTTCCGACAGGGCTGGCGCCAATGTCTTCGAGTTTTTTCTGGAAATCTGCTCGCGCCACGATGCGCACCAATTCTTGGCTCAAACGATCCACCACCGGGGTTGGGGTAGATGCGGGTGCCAACAAACCAAACCAAGTTCCCAAGTCAAAGCCTTTGAGCCCCGCTTCATCCAGCGTCGGCACATTGGGCAGCGCTGCTGAACGTTTGACTGTTGTCACGGCCAAAGCCCTTAACTTACCCGCCTTGATGTGCGCCAACACGGAGGGGATGGTGTCAAACGACATGTGTATTTGCCCTCCCAATAAATCAGTGGTCAAAGGGCCACTGCCTTTGTAGGGAACATGCAAAAGCTCAACACCGCCCATGTTTTCAAATTGCGCGCCAATCAAATGCTGGAGGGTGCCATTTCCGTTGGACCCAAAGCGCTTGACAGTTCTTGTGCCACAGCGCGCGCCAACACATCGGTGGTGCCGCCCGAGGGAAAAGGAACAATCAAGGTCAACGGTTTGTTGGGCCAACTTTGCGCTTGCGCGCATGACATGGCGCAAAACCCCGCCATTGCCAAGAACCAAGACATCAAAAAACGCAGCATTCTTGAATCACAACACATCATGATGTTCACCTCGGGGTTGGTTGGTTTTTTTATGCCAGCGCGGCACACACCGCTTGTGTCACATCGACCGTACGAGCCTTGCCGCCTAAATCGGCGGTGTGCATCGCGGGATTGGCTGTGATTTTTTCAATGGCGCGCATCAAACGCGCCGCGGCTGCTTGCTCTCCCAAATGTTCTAGCAACATGACCACCGACCAAAAGGTTCCCACAGGGTTGGCCAAACCTTTGCCCATGATGTCAAAAGCAGAGCCGTGGATGGGCTCGAACATGCTGGGATAGCGACGTTCAGGGTCAATGTTGCCCGTGGGCGCAATGCCCAAACTACCGGCAAGGGCTGCGGCCAAGTCACTCAAGATGTCTGCGTGCAAATTGGTGGCCACGATCGTGTCCAAAGAAGCCGGACGATTGACCATGCGCGCAGTTGCTGCATCCACCAACTCTTTGTCCCACTTCACATCAGGAAATTCTTTTGAGACTTGAACTGCGATTTCATCCCACATCACCATGGCGTGCCGTTGTGCATTGCTTTTGGTCACCACGGTGAGCAATTGGCGTGGGCGCGATTGCGCCAACTTGAAAGCAAAACGCAAAATCCGCTCAACCCCTGTGCGGGTCATGATGGAAACATCCGTGGCGGCCTCAATGGGGTGGCCTTGATGCACGCGCCCGCCTACGCCGGAATATTCACCTTCTGAGTTTTCACGCACGATGACCCAATCCAAGTCTTGGGGTGCGCAGCGTTTGAGCGGTGCATCAATGCCGGGCAAGATGCGCGTTGGCCGCACGTTGGCATATTGATCAAACCCTTGGCAAATTTTTAAACGCAAGCCCCACAGCGTCACGTGGTCTGGAATGTGGGGATCGCCCGCAGAGCCAAACAAAATGGCGTCTTTGTTGCGCAAAGCGTTCAGGCCGTCGGCGGGCATCATTTCGCCATGTTGGCGGTAGTAATCTCCACCCCAGTCAAAATTTTCAAACTCAAATTCAAACTGGCCGCACACCTTGGCCAACGCTTGCATGACTTGCTGGCCTGCGGGTATGACCTCTTTGCCAATGCCG
>CAIYFE010000284.1 GCA_903925445.1 uncultured Burkholderiales bacterium
CCAAAGACAAACGTGCAGAGGCACGCTGCTGATTCTCAAATTGACCGCCCCAAACGACGCGTAAATTGGTCGGCAAGTTGAGTTCAGACACTGCTTTTTTAGCGGCTTGTACAAAGCCGCCAAGATCTCGGCCCTCCACAGAAACTTGGACGCTGGTGAAGCGTGCGCTTTGTTCGTGGTTGACACGAATCGGCCCATCGACCGCGCTAAAACTTGCCAAAGTGTCGGCACGCCACGCATGTCCATCGGGTGCCAACAGCTGTAAGTTTTTAAAGGCCTCTGGGCTGTTGCGCAAAGTCTCGTTGCCCTTGATGGTGAGGGGCACGCGAACGCCATCTTGCAAAACATAACCAATCGACTCGCCTTCAATTTGACTTTTTAGCGCTTGTTGAAATGACTCAACGCTAAAGCCGGATTGCCCCAGCAAAGTGCGGTTGACATCGACGCTCAGGTATTGCAAGCCATTGCCCTTGGGAGCAATCACTTCGGCCGCACCGTTGACGTGTCGAACTGCATCGGCAATGCGTTGAGCCGCCTCTTGGATTTGCTCAAGGTTGGTGCCAAATATTTTGATGGCCACATCGCCTCGGGTTCCGGTCAGCATTTCAGAAACGCGCATTTCAATGGGTTGTGTGAAGCCATAGACCAAGCCTGGAAAGCCTTCGAGCACAGTTCTGATGTTGTTGACCACATCTTCTTTGCTGCCGCGCCATTGCGACTTGGGTTTGAGGATGATGAAGGTGTCGGTGTCATCAAATCCCATGGGATCCAGCCCCAATTCGTCGGAGCCGTTGCGCGCGACGATGGTCTTGACTTCGGGTACGTTTTGCAGAATGGCTTGTTGCACCCGGGTGTCTATGCCCAACGCCGCATCCAATGAAATAGAAGGTGTTTTTTCGAGCTGAACAATGATGTCGCCTTCATCCATCGTGGGCATGAAGGTTTTGCCGATGAAGCCATAAATTCCAACAGCCATGACCAAGGACGCCAGTGAGGCGCCGTATAACCAGCGGGGACGCTGCCAGATGGCATCGCGCCAACGGACATAGTGGCGAAGAATGGCTTGCATCGCTTGAGGCTGAGCATCTGCGTGTGATCGGAGCAACCAAGAAGACAGCGCCACCACAATCGTGAAAGCAATCAACAAGGACGCCGCCAACGCCATGATGATGGTCAAGGCGACTGGGGAAAAGAGTTTTCCTTCCAAACCCTGCAAACTCAAAAGCGGTAAAAACACAACGCAAATGATGAGCACACCCGCCACAACCGGCTTGATGACTTGGCGCACAGCAGACAACAAGACTTCGTTTTGGGAGAGCCCCTGCGAAGTTTTAGAACCTTGTGCGTGCGCTGCCAACGCGGTCTCGATGTTCTCCACCACCACCACCGAAGCATCGACCAGCATGCCCAAGGCAATGGCGAGCCCTCCTAAGCTCATGAGGTTGGCCGTCAGTCCAAAAAACTTCATCAACACAAAGGTGCTCATCAAAGCCAATGGCAGCGACACGGCAACGACCACAGCGGCGCGAATGCCACCCAAGAAAACATACAGCACCACACATACCAACACAGCCGCTTCAACCAAGGCCTCAATGACCGTGTTGGCAGCTCGGGACACCAACTCGCCGCGGTTGTAGAACACGCGGGTGCTCATGCCTTGCGGCAAGCGCGGTTGAATTTCTTGCAACTTGGCGCTGACTTGTGTGACCAAATCGCGCGCATTGGCACCACGCATGCCCAGAACAAGTCCTTGAACGGCTTCACCTTCTCCGTTTTGTGTCACCGCACCGTAACGCGTGAGTGAGCCCAAGCGAACGGTGGCGATGTCGTCCAAATAAACCTTTTGTTCGGCATGGCGCGTGGGCAAGCGAATGCTGCGCAAGTCTTCCAGACTTTGCACGGCACCCACAATGCGCACCACGAAAGATTCCTCGCCATTGACGATGCGACCTGCGCCATCGTTGGTGTTGTTGGCTTCGATGGCCTGACGCAAATCCGCCATGCTCAGCCCCAATGCCGCCATGCGCGTGGTATTGGGGACTACTTCAAAACTTTGAACTTCGCCGCCTAAGGAGTTCACATCGGCCACACCGGCGATGGTTCGCAATTCAGGACGAATGACCCAGTCGAGTACGCGACGTTTTTCTGCCAAGCTGAAACCTTCGCCCTCCAAAGTGAACATGAACATTTCACTCAAGGGCGTGGTGATGGGCGCCAACCCGCCTGTCACGCCGCTGGGCAACTCACGCATGACGCTGGACAGATGCTCAGACACTTGCTGGCGAGCCCAATAAATGTCGACACCTTCTTCGAAGTCGATGGTGATGTCGGCAATGCCGTACTTTGACATCGAGCGCACGACTTGCTTGTTGGGAATGCTCAGCAGCTCTTGCTCAATCGGTTTGACAACTCGTTGCTCAATTTCGACCGGCGTCATGCCCGGGACTTTGAGGATCAACTTGGCTTGAGTAGGCGAAATATCAGGAAACGCATCAATCGGCAAATTCAGCCAAGCCTTGGCGCCTGCCAAAACAATGACCAAAGCCAAGCCCAGCGTGAGGTTGCGGTAACGCAAGCTCAATCGGATGAGGGATTCAAACATCATTCATCCTTTTGCAGCATGGCGCGCAAAGAGGCCAAACCACTTTGCGCCAACACGGTGTCTGCGCGCAAGGGCGCTTGTATCAAGCTGGTGTCGTCATTGCTGGAGATGATCTTGACAGGTGTTGGCATGAAACCTTGGCTGTCTTTGACAAACACCAAAGACTCTTTGCCAAAGTGAACCACGCTGCGCGCGGGAACCAACCAATGGTTTTGTGAGTTGTCTTGATGTTTGAGTTGCGGCTGAAGTGTGGCTGACACCCATTCGCCCACTTGCAGGCGACCGCGTTGCAACACAACGGCGCGAGCCTTGGCCGATTGGCTGGCATCGGCCGCGCGGCTGACGCCAATCACTTTGGCTTGTGCTTGCCGATCGGCGATGCTCACCAGATCGCCTACTTGCACCAAGCTGGCTTTTTCTGGTGAGAGCTGAATGTCCAGTTGTAGAGCGCTGTCATCGGCCATCTTGAACAAGACGGTGCCTGCTTCAACGCGTTGACCTACGTCGCCCAAGGCTTGTGTGATCACGCCGCTGATGGGCGCTTGCAGACTCGCGGTGGCATAGCCTTGATCGGATGGCCCCAAGGACAAGCTGCCTGCTTTGAATTCAGATTCGCGAGCCGCCAGCGTGGCTTGTGCGGCTTGCAATTTATTGCGAGTGATTTGCACACGGACTTCAGGAATGATGCCTTCTTGGAGCATCGCTTCGTCGCGTTGCAACGCGCTGCTGGCGGTTTGCAATTCCAGTTTGGCTTCTTGCAATTGGCGCCGCGCGTCACCGAGTTGCGGGCTGGTGAAATAGGCCAAGCTGCTGCCAACTTTGACGCGATCACCCACGCCAACCAGCAAGCGTGAAATTTGTCCTGCATAAGGCGCAGAGACCGTCAAATCTTTGCCCGGTTGCGTGCCCACCCAAGCGCTGGCCAGTATTTGTGCCGTGCCAGCGGTTTGAATTTTGGTCACTTGAATGCCCAGTGCAGCTTGTTGCTGCGCGCTCAGAGGCAGTTGAGGCAAATGGGGGGGCGAAGCGTCGGCTTGTGCATTGAATGCCCATGCGCACATCAGCGCCGACAGCGAAAACTTCCATGAATTGGTCATGTCCAACTCCTTGATTGACTTAAAAAAACATGCGCAGCAAAGCGCCCAAATTTAAGCAAGCAAAGAGGGCGGCGCTAAAACAGGCGGCGTGAGACTTTGGGCTCGGCAAAGTCGAAAGCTGAAAACTGAATCAATGCCAAGTTGCAACGCCGCTTGCGGGCTGGCAGCAAGATCTGCGGCTGCATACGGGGCGGCATCAAAATGAACCTCATCGCGCTCAACGTGGCTGTTTTTGTGCCCGCGTGAGAGCGAGGAGCCCACCACCATGGCGGGCGATTCAGCGGGTTCGGAGGACTCTAGGACCAGCCCGTGGGCGTTGTGAGCATCCTGAGCGTGGCGTTGGCTGTGTTGTAAAAAAGTGGCAACGCGTTCGATGGAGTCTTCGTGAAAGCCGCTGTCCAAGCTGGAGCCGTAATGCGCGTGCAGAAACGGTCCCAAGGCCATTAAGAGCCAAAGGGCTTGTATCAGCAGCAAGCGCAGACGAGGAGCAAGGTTTTTTGCGGTCACTCGGGCATTTTAGAGCCACAAAATAGCCCTGCATTTGGTGCACACTTTAGGCCATGAACTCAGCAAGCTTTTCCCCAAGTACCGGCCCCTTAAGTGGGTTGCGTGTGGTTGAACTCGGTCAGTTGATTGCCGGGCCTTTTGCAGCCAAAACCTTGGCTGACTTTGGCGCCGAGGTCATCAAGATTGAACCGCCAGGCAGCGGAGACCCTTTGCGCAAATGGCGTTTGCTCAAAGATGGCACCTCGGTGTGGTGGCAAGTGCAATCGCGCAACAAACGCTCCGTGGCGCTGGATTTGAAAGACCCACAAGCGCAAGACATCGTGCGTCAACTTGTGCGCGATGCCGATGTGCTGATTGAAAACTTCCGCCCCGGC
>CAIYFE010000285.1 GCA_903925445.1 uncultured Burkholderiales bacterium
CACCGTGCATCACTTTGCCTTGATGGGTCAATACGCCCAACAAGCGGGCATCGACATGGGCGCAGACTTTGGCAAAGCACCCGCCACCTTGGCGCACGAACGGAAACATCGCTGATGTGCTTGCTGGCCTGGAATTGGCAACCCGATCGGTCCAACGAATTGCTGCTGATCGGCAACCGAGACGAGTTCTACGACCGAGCGACTCAAAAACTGCATTGGTGGGACAACGCAACCCTGCTGGCCGGTAAAGACTTGCAACAAGGCGGCACGTGGTTGGGCGTTACCCCGCAAGGCAAGCTGGCGGTGCTCACCAATTACCGCGACCCTGCCAACCACCGCACCGACGCACCTTCACGCGGTCATTTGGTGTCAGATTTTTTGCGCAACGACTGGCCGCTTGATGCTTACTTGCAACACTTGATGGCCATCAGCGCCAACTACAACCCTTTCAATTTGCTGCTGTTCGATGGGCAACAGCTCAAGGGCTTTCAAAGCCGCAACCTGCGCATCGTGGCCCTGGCGCCAGGCGTGGGAGGCGTCTCCAACGCTGACTTCAACACGCCTTGGCCCAAACTCACGCAACTCACGCAGCAGTTGCAAGCCCACGTGAATCAAGGCCAAACACAAGACGCGCATTTGTTTGCTCTGCTGCGCAACGCCACCCCTGCCAGCGATGCGCAACTGCCGCGCACCGGGCTGGATTTGGGTCGTGAACGCGCCCTGTCCTCTTGCTTCATACGCACGCCAACCTACGGCACCCGCGCCAGCAGCGTGGTGCGCTTGCGCGACGCTCAAGCCACGTTTTCAGAACAATGCTTTGATGCCCAAGGCGCGAGCGAGTTCACGCAATTCAGCTTCACGCGCTAAAAGCCAAAGCGCTGACGTTGCCACTTCATTTGTGGGGCGTGCAAGTCAAGCAAAGTCAAAAAATCGAGGGTCTTGAACTCTGCATCCAAGGCGGCGGGGCCACACACCCAAGCGCCTAGGCTCAAGTAAGTCGACAACAACTTGGGCAGCTTGAAATGCGCGCATTGCACCCGATCCACGGGCGCGCAAGCTTTGCTGGGATGGGGCAAAGTTCGAAAGGTTTGCGGTGCCAGATGCACCTGCATGGCGTTGTAAGCATCGTGCGCATCTTGTGGGCTTTGCGAAGTCAGCGAACTGCATCCCACCAAATACCGCGCGCCATGCTCTTGGGCAAAGGCCGCAATGCCTCGCCACAACAAAACCAAAACCGAGAAATGCCGATGCTTTTGCGCAATGCACGCCCGCCCCAACTCCAGCATCTGCCCACGCTCAGCAGCAAACACCGTCATGTCAAAAGCTTGCGCTGCGTAGTAGCCCAAGGCATCTTTGGCAGTCCAACCCGTTTGCATGCGGTAAGTGCCCACCAGTTGCTGGGTTGCATCGTGTTCAACCATCAAATGCGTGCACACCGCGTCCCACGCATCCGCGTCGCGCCCGGTTTGGTAGGCGCTGGCCAAACCTTCCTTCAGTTCTAAATTGAAAACTTCAAATCGCAAGCGCTGCACCCGCTCAAGATCGACTTGGGATTGGACAAATCACAGCGTGTAACCCGACGCTTGCAGGCGCAAATGTTCTATCGATGAGGTGACAACCGTTGACATACAGGGCTCCCAATCAGTCAATATGCAAATCACCAAACAATTATTAAAACAATACAAACAAAGTATCAAACAACCACTTGTGTATTCACCAAGCTCAACTCAAGGGCAAAAAAAACGCCTGCACAAAGGCAGGCGTGAATGGCTTGGAGCGAAAAACCGTCAGGCGGCGGATCGATCCAATCCCAACAAGCGCACCGCGTTGTCTTTCAAAATGCCGGGCATGACTTCGGGCTTGAAGCCTGCGACTTCAAAATCTTTCATCCAGCGCTCGGGCGTGATGAGCGGGTAATCGCTGCCAAACAAGACCCGATCTTTGAGCAAGGTGTTGGCGTATTGCACCAATTGTTTGGGGAAATATTTGGGGCTCCAACCCGACAAATCGATCCACACGTTGGGTTTGTGGGTTGCCACGCTCAAGGCTTCGTCTTGCCAAGGAAAGCTGGGGTGCGCCATGACGATTTGCATGTCCGGCCAATCGATTGCCACGTCGTCCAAGTGCATGGGATTGCTGTAGGCCAAGCGCAATCCGCCGCCACAGCGCATGCCGCTGCCAATGCCGCTGTGCCCGGTGTGAAAAATCGCGGGCAATTTGTAATGGTTGATGACTTCGTAAATCGGCCAAGCCATCTTGTCGTAAGGGTGGTAGCCCTGCACGGTGGGATGAAATTTGAAGCCCTTGATGCCGTCTTCTTTGATCAAGCGCTCGGCTTCGCGCGCGCCCATCTTGCCTTTGTGCGGATCGATGCTGGCAAAGGCAATCATCATGTCGCTGTTGGCTTTGGCCGCATCGGCAATTTCTTCGTTGGGAATGCGACGGCGACCCAGCTCTGATTCGCTGTCGACCGTGAACATGACCAAACCGATTTTTCGCTCGCGGTAATACGCCACCGTTTCTTCGATGGTGGGACGGCGGTTGCTGCCAAAGTACTTGTCTGCGGCGCGGTCGTATTCTTCGCCGTAGCTGTCAAAGGGGTTGCGACAACTCACCTCGGCGTGCGTGTGAATGTCGATGGCGATGAGGTTTTTGTAGTCCATGAACAGGTTTCTCCAAGGTTTCTGAAAGAGGCGAACTAGGGTAAGTCCGGATTATTTAGTTACTTTTCATAACCATAATTCAATCACAAGACAAAAGCAAGTCCCGATAAACCCGATACACCCAAATTCATCATGAACCTCAGCACGGCAGACATTCACTTTGAGATGCGCGGCGACATCGCCGTGATTCGCTTGACCCGCCCCACCAAACGCAACGCCTTGAGTGACGGCTTGGTGGCTTCAATCCGCAAAATTTTTGAAAACCTGCCCGATCACGCCAAAGCTGCGGTGATTGACGGCGATGGCGAGCACTTTTGCGCTGGCTTGGATTTGAGCGAACTCAAAGAACGCGACGCAGGCCAAGGCTTGCACCACTCGCGTTCTTGGCACGTGGCCTTGGAGCGTTTGCAATTCGGTCCCGTTCCCGTGGTGGCGGCTTTGCACGGCGCGGTGGTCGGCGGTGGCTTGGAATTGGCAAGCGCTTGTCACATTCGTGTGGCCGATGAAACCACGTTTTACGCCTTGCCCGAGGGCTCGCGGGGCATTTTTGTGGGCGGCGGCGGTTCGGTGCGCATTCCTCGTTTGATTGGGGTGGCGCGCATGACCGACATGATGATGACCGGTCGGGTCTACAACGCTGTGGACGGAGAGCGCGCAGGTTTTGCCCAATACCTGGTGCCCAACGGCACGTCGTTTGACAAGGCATTTGCTTTGGCTCAACGCATTGCGACCAATGCGCCATTGACCAACTACGCGCTGATGCACGCGCTGCCTCGCATTGCTGACCAGCCCGCCGATCAGGGCTTCATGACCGAGGCTTTGATGGCTTCTATTGCACAAGCTGCACCCGAGGCCAAACAACGCGTGCGCGACTTCTTGGAAGGCCGCGCCGCCAAGGTTCAAAAAGACTGATCCCAGCACAGAACCTCACACGGAGACAACACCATGAGCGCCGCAAAATTCAGACCCATGACCTTTGGCGTCACAAGCGCCCTATTGCGCGAAGGCGCGCATGGCGTGCGTTACATGAGCGCAGAGCAAAGCTTGCCCGCCTATGCCACCCGCATGACCGATCGCTTGGTGCATTGGGCCAAGGTCGATCCTGATCTCACTTTGTTTGCACGTCGCGTCAAGCAAGCCGATGGCAGCAGCGGTGAATGGCGACACATCAGCTACGCGCAAGCCCACGCAAGTGCGCGTCGCATTGCACAAGCGTTGCTGGATCGCGGCTTGAGCGAGCAGCGCCCCGTGGTGATCTTGTCGGAAAACGATCTCGAACATGCGCTGCTGGCCTTGGGTTGCCTGATGGCCGGTGTGCCCTACTGCCCGGCTTCGCCCGCTTACTCGACCATCAGCCAAGACTACGACAAACTGCGTCACATCTTGACCACGCTCACACCGGGCTTGGTGTTTGCCGCCGATGCCAAGCGTTACGGCAAAGCAATTCAAGCCGCCGTCGGACATGACGTGGCCGTTGTGTTGACCGAAGGCACGCTTGAAGGTCGCGCCAGCACCTCGTTTGCCGAATTGCTGGCGACCCAAGACACCCCCGCAGTGGATGCGGCGATGGCAGCCACGGGGCCTGACACCATCACCAAATTTTTGTTCACCTCGGGCTCGACCAAGTTGCCCAAGGCTGTGATCAACACCCAGCGCATGTGGTGCGCCAACCAACAACAAATGCTGGCGTCCATGCCTGTGTTGGGCGAGCGTCCTTTGGTGCTGGTGGATTGGTTGCCTTGGAACCACACCTTTGGCGGCAACCACAACTTTGGCATGACCATCTACAACGGTGGCACGCTCTACATCGACGACGGCAAACCCACGCCAGCCTTGATGCATGAGACTTTGCGCAATTTGCGCGAGATTTCGCCCACCGTCTACTTCAACGTGCCCACGGGTTTTGAAGCCATTGCCAACGCGATGAAAACCGACGACGCCTTGCGCAAAAGTCTGTTGGCGCGCGTCAAGATGTTCTTCTACGCCGGTGCTGCTTTGGCACAACCGATTTGGGACAGCTTGTACGAAAGCCAAGAACGCGAAGTGGGCGAACGCATCAGCATGACCACGGGTTTGGGCATGACCGAATCAGGTCCTTTTGCCTTGTTCGTGACCAACCCCCACGCCAAAGCAGGCGATTTGGGCTTGCCCACAGCGGGCATGGAAATCAAGTTGGTGCCCAACGGCGACAAAGTCGAGGTGCGCTACAAAGGCCCCAACATCACGCCGGGCTACTGGCGCGCGCCCGAAGAAACCCGCGAAGCTTTTGATGAAGAAGGCTTTTTTTGCACCGGCGACGCGGTCAAGTGGATCGATGAAGCCGACATACATCAAGGTTTGAAATTCGATGGCCGCATTGCCGAAGACTTCAAACTCGCCACGGGCACGTTTGTCAGCGTGGGGCCTCTGCGTGGCAAGATCATTGCAGCTGGCGCACCTTATGTGCAAGACGTGGTGATCACCGGTTTGAACATGCACGAAGTGGGCGCGATGGTGTTTCCAACCGCTGCAGTTCGCGGCTTGAGCGGTTTGTCGGCCGACGCATCGCTGGCCGATGTGTTGCACAGCGCACCCGTGCAAGCGCATTTTCAAAACGTCCTCAATGGCTTGGCCAAAACGGCAACGGGCAGCGCCAATCGTGTGGCGCGCATGGTCTTGATGGCTGAGCCGCCTTCCATTGACAAAGGCGAAGTCACCGACAAAGGCTCCATCAACCAACGCGCCGTGCTCAAACACCGCGACGACTTGGTGCAAGCCTTGCACGCTGACACTGCCGCACACATTTTGAAGCCTCAATAACCTAGGACACACCATGCAAATTCAAGGACAAGCAGCGCTGGTCACCGGCGGCGCATCAGGACTGGGCGAAGCAACTGCCCGCGAGTTGGCGCGTTTGGGCGCCAAAGTGGCCGTGCTCGATGTGAATTTAGAACTCGCTCAAAAAGTCGCCAGCGAAATCGGTGGCATCGCTTGCCAATGCGACATCACCAACACCGAGAGCGTGCAAGCGGCTCTGGCAAAAGCCAGCGCAGCCCACGGCCCGGCTCGCTTGATGATGAACATTGCCGGCATTGGCACCGCCAAACGCGTGGTGGGCAAAGACGGCCAAGCCGCTGCGCTGGAGGACTTTGCCCGCGTCATCAACGTCAATCTGGTGGGCGCTTACAACATCAGCCGTTTGTTTGCGGCTGAATGCGCCAAGCTGGCACCGCTAGAAGACGGTGCGCGTGGGGTGATGCTCTTTACGGCCTCGGTTGCTGCCTTTGATGGACAAGTCGGCCAACAAGCCTACAGCGCCAGCAAAGGCGGCTTGGTCAGCATGACCTTGCCGATGGCGCGCGACTTGGCGCAGCACGGCATTCGCGTGTGCACCATCGCGCCGGGTTTGTTTGCCACGCCGCTCATGCGAACCCTGCCCGAACCGGTGCAGCAGTCGCTGGCGGCGTCCATTCCCTTCCCCTCACGCTTGGGTAAACCCGAAGAGTTCGCCCAACTGGCATGTCATATCGTGACCAACGACCACCTCAACGGCGAAGTGATTCGCTTAGACGGCGCTTTGCGCATGGCCCCTCGTTAATTTTTTACCCACGTTTTTCAACAGGAGACAACCCATGAAATTCAAAACCACGCTCTTGGCCTCGGCCATTGCTTCTTTGGTCAGCACCGCCGCGTTGGCTGACATCAACATTGGTGTGAGCTTGGCGCTCACCGGTCCCGGCTCTGGCTTGGGTCTGCCCATGCAAAAACAACTGGCTTTGTTCCCCAAGTCCATTGGCGGTGAAAAAGTCAACCTCATCGTGCTGGACGACGCCACCGATCCCGGCAAAGGCGCTGCCAATGCCCGCCGCTTTGTGACCGAAGACAAAGTGGATGTGATTTTTGGCTCTTGCATCACCGCCGTGGCCGCGGCCATGAGCGACATTGCCACCGAAGCGGGCACCGTTCAAATTGCTGGTTCGCCTGTGGGCTTGCCTGCTGGCAAAGACAAGTGGGTGTTTCGCCTGCCCCAATCCAACACCGTCATGGGCCATGCGGTGGTGGAGCACATGAAAAAACAAGGCGTCAAAACCTTGGGCTTTTTGGGCTACACCGACGCTTATGGCGAGCAGTGGCTCAATGAAATCACGCCGCAACTCAACCAAGCCGGCATCAAACTGGTGGGCGTGGAGCGCTTTGCCCGCACCGACACCAGCGTCACACCCCAGGCTTTGAAACTCAATGCAGCCAACCCCGACGCCATCTTGGTCGTGGCCTCTGGCTCCGGCGCAGCGATGCCAGAAATGGGCTTGGTCGAGCGCGGCTACAAAGGCAAGATTTACCAAACACACGCGGCGGCTACTCAAGACTTGATGCGCGTGGGTGGCAAAGCCGTCGAAGGCACTTTTGTGGTGTCGGGCCCTGCCGTGATTGCTGAACAACTGCCCGACAGCCACCCTTCCAAAAAGGTCGCGGTCAATTTTGTGCAGCAATTCGAAAAAGCCTACGGCCCCAACAGCCGCAACCAATTCGCGGGTCACTCGTATGACTTCCAAGTGGCGATGGAAAAAGTCTTGCCCATGGCGCTCAAAAAAGCCAAACCCGGCACGCCTGAATTCCGCGCGGCCATTCGCGATGGTTTGGAAGGCATGGGTCGCACCATCTTCGCCCACGGCGTGATGAACTGGACCAAAGACGATCACTGGGGTTACACGATGGAAACAGGCGTGATGCTCAAAGTGGTGGACGGCCAATTCAAGGTTGAATAAACAGGGGTTTTTGCATGGATTTCTCAATTGCCAGCATCTTGATGCTGGACGGCTTCACCAACGGGGCGGTCTACGGACTGCTCGGTTTGGCGACCGTCTTGGTGTTCACCGTCACGCGGGTGATCTTCATTCCGCAAGGCGAATTTGTAGCCTATGGCGCCTTGACGCTGGCAATTTTGCAAACCGGCAAAGTCCCTGGCACGGTCTGGCTGCTGCTCATCTTGGCCGCTGTGGCGGCTGTGATGGAGTTGGTCGGTCGCTGGCGGCACGACGGCAAGTTGGGCGCGGGTCTGCAAGCCGCGTTCAAAACCTTGCTCATGCCGCTGCTCATTGCTGGCTTGACGATGTGGGCTGCGCCGCAGCAACTCTCGCTGGCTTGGCAAGCTTTGTTGAGCGTGGCCATCGTGTCCAACTTTGGTCCGCTGGTGTATCGCGTGGCCTACCAGTCGTTGGAAGACGCGAGCTCGCTGGTGTTGCTCATCATCTCGGTGGGCGTTCACTTTGCGATGACCGGTTTGGGCTTGTTGTTCTTTGGCGCTGAAGGCTATCGCAATCCGGCTTTCTCGCTCTACAGCTTCAACTTGGGTGTGCTGAATGTGACGGGGCAAACCTTGATCATTTTCATCAGTGCCTTGGTGTTGATCGTGTTGCTGTGGCTGTTTTTTGAGCGCAGCTTGTTTGGCAAAGCCCTGCGTGCTACGGCGATCAATCGCACCGGCGCTCGCTTGATGGGTGTGTCTACCCACACGTCTGGGCAATTGACGTTTTTGATGGCCGCCGCCATGGGCGCGATTTCGGGTTTGCTGATTGGCCCCAACACCACCGTGTTTTACGACTCGGGATTTTTGATTGGGCTCAAAGGCTTTGTTGCAGCGGTGATGGCAGGCTTGGCCAGTTATCCCGGCGCCATGATGGGTGCCTTGTGTGTTGGCGTGGTCGAGTCGTTTGGCTCTTTTTGGGCCAGCGCTTTCAAAGAAGTGATTGTGTTTACCTTGGTTCTTCCAGTGTTGCTGTGGTTGTCCTTGCGCAGCGGTCATTCGGATGAGGAGCATTGAG
>CAIYFE010000286.1 GCA_903925445.1 uncultured Burkholderiales bacterium
CGCGAAAGCGGCCTTTTGGTTGTGGGCTTGATCAAGCGTATTCGATCAAGGCAGCTTTCATTTTTTTCATGGCCGCGACTTCGATTTGACGAATGCGTTCCGCGCTGACGCCATATTCGGCGGCCAGCTCGTGCAAGGTCATTCCGCCAGAACCGTTGTCATCGACCTTGAGCCAGCGTTCTTCCACGATGCGACGGCTGCGGTCATCCAAACTGGCCAAAGCCGTGGCAATGCCGTCACTGGCGAGCACGTCGCGTTGATGCGCCGCGATCATGGCTGTGGGTTCGTGGTTGACATCGGTCAAGTAAGAAATCGGGCCAAATGCTTCGTCGCCCTCGTCGTTGGGCGCGGGATCGAGCAAGGTGTCGCCGCCGGCCATGCGCATTTCCATCTCGATGACTTCTTCGCGCTTGACATTGAGTTTTTGCGCGACGGCGTCAATTTCGTGCTCGCTGAGCGTTTCACGATGTGTGTCGGCTTCCAGCGAAGCATCGGCTTTGAAACCTTGCTTGAGCGAGCGCAGATTGAAAAACAGCTTGCGTTGCGCTTTGGTGGTCGCGACCTTGACCATGCGCCAGTTTTTCAAAATGTATTCGTGAATCTCGGCTTTGATCCAGTGCAACGCGTAGCTGACCAAACGAACGCCTTGGTCAGGGTCAAAACGCTTGACTGCTTTCATCAGCCCCACATTGCCTTCTTGAATCAAGTCTGCATGCGGTAAACCGTAGCCCAAATACTGGCGCGACACGGAAACGACCAAACGCAAATGAGAAAGCACCAGTTTTCCGGCGGCTTCTAAATCGTTTTCATCGCGCAGTTTGCGGGCGAATTCTTGTTCCTGTTCGAGCGTGAGCATGGGCAAGCGATTGGCGGCCGTGATGTAGGCATCCAAATTACCCAGCGGTGGCACCAAAGCCCAAGGGTTTGCAACGGTGATATTGGCTTGTGTCAATGTCGTCATGTGCGTCCTTTCGAAGAACATCTTTATATTAGCACTCTTGCGAATAGAGTGCTAATCCTTGTTAATTTTAGGGGTAAACCCTTGGAGTATGGTTTTTACGCCAAAAAGGCAGTGGCGGCTCTGAAAACCACCCAGGAAGCTCCATAAGCCAGCGCAAAAAGATAGGCGGCGGTGATGAGTGGGAACTTCCATCCACCCGTTTCGCGTCGGATGGCGGCCAGGGTCGACAGGCATTGCGGGGCAAAGACAAACCAAGTCAGCAACGACAGGGCGGTGGGCAGCGACCAATCGTGCGCGATCAGGGGTTGCAGCAATTGGCTGGCATTGCCCTCGGTGGAAGACAGCGCGTAAACAGTGGCCAAGGCGCTGACCAGCACTTCGCGGGCGGCCAAGCCGGGCACCAGCGACAAGCTGATTTGCCAATTAAAGCCAATTGGGGCAAACAACACACTCAAACCATGACCAATCCAGCCGGCCACGCTGTACTCGATGGCCGCTCGGGTGGCGTGTTCTGGCGGCGCAGGAAAACTGGCGAGCACCCACAAGCCAATGGTCAAAATCAAAATAATGCCGCCGACGCGTCGCATGAAAATCTCAGCGCGTTGCCACAAACCAATCGCAATGTTGCGCAAGGTGGGCAAGTGATAGCTGGGCAACTCCATCATCAGCGGACGCACTTGTTGGCCACTGGCCGTCAAAATCTTGAGCAACCAAGCCACGGCCATCGCGCCCACAATGCCCGCCAGATACAGCGCAAATAGCACCAAGCCTTGCAGTTGCAGGCCGTGTCCTACGGTCACGTTCGGAATGAACGCGGAAATCAACAGCGTGTACACCGGCAAACGCGCCGAGCAAGTCATCAATGGGGCGATCAAGATGGTGACCATTCGGTCGCGCGTGTTGGCAATGGTTCGCGTCGCCATGATGCCGGGAATTGCACAAGCAAAGCTGGACAACAACGGAATGAAAGAACGCCCCGACAACCCCACCGAGCCCATGATGCGATCGAGCAAAAACGCCGCGCGCGGCAAATAGCCCGACTCCTCAAGGATCAGAATGAAGAAAAACAAAATCAAAATCTGGGGCAAGAAAACCACCACCCCACCCAGTCCTGCAATCAAACCGTCCACGATCAGGCTGCGCCACGCTGTGTCGGGCAGCCATGTGGTGGTTTGGTCGGCCAACCAAGCCGTGGCGAATTTGATCGCATCCATGGGCGGCGTGGCCCAATTGAAAACCGCTTGAAACACAAAGAACAACACCAGCGTCAAAATCACTGGACCCAGCAGTGGGTGCAACAGCACGCGGTCAATACGATCGCTCAAGACATCAGGCACCAGATGATCCAAATGCAAATTCAGCAAAATGCGTTGCACCGCCTGGTGGTCGGATTCGGTGTGGGAGATGTCGTCTAGCGATGTAGCGGCTTGTGTTGTTTGGCTCTTCCAGCTTTCTTGCGCCAGCCATTCACGCAGCTCGTGATCGCCATCGGTTTGAACACCGACGCTGCACACCACCGGCAAACCCAACTCGCGTGACAACGCGGGAGCATCGATGTTCAGGCCACGCCGTTGCGCGGCATCGTACATGTTGAGCACCACCAAAGCTGGAAGCCCCAAGCGTTTGACCGCCAAAACCAAGCGCAAGTTGCGGCGTAAATTGGTCGCATCCACCACGCAAATCACAACATCGGGGCGTTTTTCGCCCGATGCTCGACCCATCAACACATCGCAAGTCACGCGCTCATCTTGCGATCTTGGGTAGAGACTGTAGGTGCCCGGCAAATCGAGCAAGCGTAAGTTTTTGCCATTGGGTAGAGCCACTGCGCCTTCTTTGCGTTCCACGGTGACGCCTGCGTAGTTGGCCACCTTTTGCCGGCTACCTGTCAGCAAATTGAAGAGGGTGGTTTTGCCGCAATTGGGATTGCCCACCAACGCAGCCAACGCGCCGCTTGGGTAGAGGTGCACTTTGGCTTCACGCATCAATGGCTTTCGGTTCGAGTTCTATGCATTGCGCTTCTGCTTTGCGCAACGCAAAGGTGGACAAGCCCACACGCACCACCAATGGATCGCCACCGGGAAATCCATGCGTTAAGACGCAGACAAGCTCGCCAGGCAAAAAGCCAATTTCTTGCAATTGCCGAGCGCGTTCTTGTTGATCCTGTGTGGCTTGAATGTGTTGGATGCGCCAAGTCGTTTGAAGCGGCGCTTGTGAAAGATTCATGATTTGGGTTTGCCAAGTCGGGGGAAAAAGCCCCACAGCAAAATTAATTTTAAAACATACTTGCAAATGAGAATGATTTGCATTATGATTCTCATGTGTTTGAAAAAAATCAGAGAGATTTCATGAAAAAAACGTTACTCGTCTTGCTGTTGACTTGCGGTGCTTGGGGCGCTCACGCGGCAGACAAAGAATTCAGTTTGGTCATCAAAAACCACCGCTTTGAGCCTGCTGAGCTCAAAGTACCCGTCAACGAACGCGTGCGGTTGACGGTGCATAACCAAGACAGCACCCCCGAAGAGTTTGAAAGCCATGCATTGAACCGCGAAAAAGTCATTCCCGGTGGGGCAAAAGCTGTGATCTTCATCGGCCCCCTCAAGCCGGGTCGTTACGAGTTCGAGGGTGAATTCAATGCCGGCACCGCACAAGGTGTGGTGATCGCCGAGTAAGCATTCAGACAAGGCATATTTATGTTCGCAACCAGTTTGATTGTGTTTCGGGAAACGCTGGAGGCGGCGTTGTTTGTTGGCATCGTCGCTGCTTCAACACAAGGCGTGCTCCATCGCTCGCGCTGGTTGAGTTTGGGCGTGTTGGCAGGTGTTGTGGGATCGCTGGTTGTGGCTGCGGGCATGGGGCAAATCAGCGCCTGGGCCGATGGCATTGGTCAAGATTTGCTGAATGTGGGCATCATCGGTGCGGCTTTGGTGATGTTGACTTGGCATTGCGTTTGGATGTCTGCCCATGCCAAAGACATGGTGCAAGACGCCAAACAATTGGCTCATCAAGCGGCGGCTCCCAACGGTTCGCTTTTGGCTTTGGCGATTGCAGTGGCGCTTGCCGTGCTGCGCGAGGGGGCAGAAACCGTGTTGTTTGTGGCAGGTTTTTTGTCGGGTTCGACGCAGAGCTTGAGCAGTGTCTTTTTGAGCGTTGCTTTGGGCTTGCTGAGCGGTAGTCTGGTCGGGGTGGTCATTTACTTTGGATTGGCGCGAATCAAGGCGCAGCATTTGTTTGCTGTGACCAACAGTTTGATTTTGTTGTTGATTGGAAGTTTGGCGAGCCAATTGGGCAAAAACTTGATTCAGTCCGGGTTGGTGTCTCAAGGCAGCGAGCCGTTGTGGAGCACGCAATCTTGGCTCTCCAATGACTCGGCTTTTGGGGTGTTTTTGCATGCATTGGCGGGCTACGACGCCAATCCAGCCGCTTTGCAAGTGTTGCTGTATGTCGGCTCTATTGCTTTGGTTTGGTGCGCAACGCACTACATGACTCAAAAACAAACGATGGCTGCGCAGTCAACGCCAGTCGTTTCAAAGATTTAACTTTTTTATTTTCAGGAGATGAATATGCGATCTAAGCAACTCGCAGGGCTAGTCCTTGCACTTTTCGGCGTGGTCAGCACGGCAGCCCATGCTGGGCCGGCTGAGTATGTGTACACGCCCACTGTTGAAGAGGGTGAGAAAGAAATCGACTTCAAGTCAGGTTTTCAAAAAAATCGCGATGGATCTTCGCAAACTGCCACGTCTTTGGGTTTTGGTTATGGCGTGAACTCGTGGTGGTTCAGCGAGTTGTATGCCAAGTACCAACGCGCCCCAGGCGAAGCCAGTGCGTTTGATGCGTGGGAGTGGGAAAACAAATTTCAGTTGACTGAAACGGGGCAGTACGCAGTGGATGTGGGCTTTTTGTTGGAGATTGAACGCCCGCAAGATCGCGGCGAAGGTTACGAATTGACCTACGGTCCTTTGTTCCAAAAAGAATGGGGCAATGTGCAAGGCAACTTCAACTTGCTGTGGCAAAAACATGTGCGTGCAACCGAGACTTTCGATACCGAGCTGAAATATCAAGGCCAGCTGAAATACCGCGCCTCTGAACATTTGGAGTGGGGCGCGCAGGCATTTGGCACCTTGGGTCAGTGGGACAAATGGGCGCCTCGCAGCGAACAAGAGCACAAATGGGGTCCCGCCTTGTTTGGCAAGTTCCGCGTGGGCAGCCACGAGTTTGTGAAATGGAATGCTGCATTACTGCACGGCTTCACGGACGGTACGGCCAACAACACCTTGCGTTTGCAAGCCGAATATGAGTTTTGATTCAACTCACTGACTGAACTGCAAAGCTGCCAAGCTGGCGTACAAACCACCCTTGGCCAGCAATTGAGCATGGGTGCCTTGTTCGACCAAGGCGCCACGTTCCATGACCCAAATGACATCGGCCTTTTGAACCGTGGCCAAGCGATGGGCAATGACCAGCGTGGTGCGGTTTTGCATCGCACGGTTGAGGGCGGCTTGCACCATTTGTTCGCTGTGTGCGTCCAGTGCGCTGGTGGCCTCGTCGAGCAGCAGCAAGGGTGGATTTTTCAAAATGGCGCGCGCAATGGCAATGCGTTGTCGTTGCCCTCCGGAGAGTCGTACACCGCGTTCGCCTAAAAATGTGTCGTAGCCTTGTGGCAACTCTTGGATGAACTCGTCGGCAAAAGCCGCTTGTGCAGCAGCGATGACTGCTTCGCGGCTGGCGTCGGGCTTGCCGTAACGGATGTTGTCCAGGGCTGTGCCCGAAAAAATCACGGCCTCTTGCGGCACGATGCCAATGCGTTGGCGCAAGTCGTGCAAACTCATGTCTTGCAAGGCCACGCCATCCAGCAAAATGCGCCCTTGTTCGGGATCGTAAAACCGCAACAGCAAGCCAAACAAGGTGGTCTTGCCAGCGCCACTCGGACCCACAATGGCCACGGTTTGCCCCGCGTGAATGTCGGCGTTGAGGTGACTCAAGGCCAGTTGCTGCGGGCGCGAAGGGTAATAAAAATCAACGCCTTGCAGCGCCAGCGCCGAGCCGCCTTGTGGCCACGCAGGCGTGAGGGGATCAGCCGGCGAGGCGATTTCGGTTTGTGTATGCAACAACTCCATCAAACGCTCGCTGGCACCTGCTGCGCGCAAGATGTCGCCGTAGACTTCGCCCAGCACTGCAAAAGCGCTGGCCAGCAAGATGATGTAGACCACGGTTTGGCTCAATTCGCCCGCGCTCATCGTTGCGTTTTGAACGGCTAAGGTGCCTTGGTACAAGCCCCAAAGCAGCGCTGCGCTGGAAGCCATGATGATGAATCCCACCAACAACGAGCGCGCTTTGGCGCGATTGACAGCGGTTTTGACCGCTTGCGTGGTCGATTGTCCAAAGCGCTCGCCTTCGGATTTTTCCGCGGTGTAGCTTTGCACCACGCTGATGGCGTTGAGCACTTCCGAGGCCAGCGCACTTGAGTCAGCGACGCGATCTTGGCTGGCGCGTGAGAGCTTGCGCACGCGTCGACCCAACATCACGCTGGGCCAAACCACCAACACCAACACGCCCACAACTTGCAGCATCAGCAGTGGGTTGGTCCAAATCAGCATGGCCAGCGCGCCTATTCCCATCAGGCCGTTGCGCAATCCCATCGACAGCGATGAGCCCACCACGGTTTGAATCAAGGTCGTGTCGCTGGTCAAACGCGAGAGCACTTCCCCGGTTTGCGTGGTTTCAAAGAATGTCGGGCTTTGCGTCAGCACATGGCTGTAAACCGCGGTGCGCACATCGGCCGTGATGCGCTCGCCCAACCAAGTGACCAAGTAACACCGCATGGCAGAAAACACCGCCAAGGCGGCAGCTACGCCAAACAAGTCAATGAAATGCAACGCCAAATGCTTGTCTGGCGCCGAGCTGTTGAGCCCTTGGTCAATCAGTTGGCGCAAGGCCCAAGGAAACGCCAAAGTAGCACCCGCCGCCAACAGCAAAAAAACGCCAGCCAAAGCCACCCGTTTTTTGTAAGGTTTTACAAAAGGGAGCAGTCCGCTCAAGTGAGGTGTTGACATGTGTTGGAGGGCTTAACCCAGTAGAGCGTTGGCAAATTCTTGCGCGCTGAAAGTTTCAAGGTCTTCCAAGGCTTCGCCTACGCCGATGAAGTAGACCGGCACATGCGACAGCCCTGCGGCCACGCGAGACTGCCCCCACAAGGCAATCGCCGCCAGCACGCCGCCTTTGGCGGTGCCATCGAGCTTGGTGACGATCAACCCCGTCAGCCCCAAGGCTTCGTCAAAAGCTTTGACTTGTGCCAAGGCGTTTTGGCCGGTGTTGCCGTCGATCACCAGCAAGACTTCGTGGGGCGCTGATGCGTCGGCTTTTTGCACCACGCGTTTGATTTTTTTCAGCTCGTCCATCAAATGCAGCTGTGTGGGCAGGCGACCCGCTGTGTCGACCAGCACCACATCGCGTCCACGGGCTTTGCCGGCGGTGACCGCATCAAAGCTGACGGCGGCGGGATCTCCGCCTGCTTGGCTGATGATTTCTACCTCGTTGCGATGCGCCCACACGCCCAGTTGCTCTTTGGCTGCTGCACGAAACGTGTCGGCTGCAGCCAGCAACACGGTAGCGCCGTTGTCGCTCAAATGGCGGGTCAGTTTGCCAATGGAGGTGGTTTTGCCCGCCCCGTTGACACCAGCCACCATGATGACCGTGGGTTTGAATTGCCCGACTTGCAGGGGTTTTTCAAGCGGGCGCAGCAGCTGCTCAATGGAGGCAGCCAGCAAATTTTTGACCGCCGCTGGCTCGGTGGTGCCCGTGTCTTTGACGCGTTGCTTGAGGTCGCGCAAGAGGTATTCGGTGGCTTGCACGCCCGCATCGGCCATGAGCAAGGCCGCTTCGAGTTCTTCGTACAAGGCGTCATCAATGCGCGTGCCGGTGAAGACGCTGCTCAGGTTTTGACCGGTGCGTTTGAGCCCATGCCCCAACCGAATCAACCAGTTTTGCCGAGGGCGTGTTGCAGTTTCGAACGCTGAATCTGACGGCTCGGGGCTGTGAGTTGGCGTTGGGTTGGGAGTTTTTTTCTTGAAGAAACTGAACATGGGCGTAATTTTTTAGAATCAAGCATTTTATGAAACCCCGCTCCACTGCTTTTTCTACTTCCCCAAGACCCCACGCCGGAGGTGGCGAGGTGCGCATCATTGGCGGACAGTGGCGACGCACCAAGCTGCCCGTCGCCAACAAACCAGGCTTGCGCCCCACGCCCGATCGGGTGCGCGAGACCTTGTTCAACTGGTTGGGGCAGTCGCTGCAAGGGTGGCGTTGCTTGGATGCGTTTGCTGGCACCGGCGCTTTGGGGCTGGAGGCTGCTTCGCGCGGTGCGGCGCATGTGTTGCTGTGCGAGCAAGACAGCAGTTTGGTGGCGCAACTCTCGTCGCATGTGCAAAAACTCAACGCCTCAATGGTGCAAATTCAACGCTGCGATGGCGTGGCTGCTTTGAGCCAACAAACCCCAGACAGCTTGGATGTGGTGTTTTTGGATCCGCCGTTTGACAGCACTTTGTTTGAGCCTGCCTTGAAAGCGGCGCTGCGTGCCGTCAAAGCCGACGGTTTTGTTTATTTGGAAGCCCCCAAGGCTTGGTCGCTCGATGCACTGTCAGACTTGGGCTTTACCTTGCATCGCCATCTGAAGGCTGGGGCTGTTCATGCCCATTTGTTGCAACGGATTGCATAATCCAGAGTTCATTGTTTTTTGCAGGAAACCAACATGTCCAAATCTGTTGTTGCGGTTTATCCCGGCACATTCGACCCCATCACCTTGGGACACGAGGACATTTTGGCGCGTGCGGCACGCATGTTTGACAAAGTCATCTTGGCGGTGGCCTCGGCGCATCACAAAAAAACTTTGTTCTCCTTGCAAGAGCGCATGGACATGGCGCGTGAGGTGGTGGCAACCAATCCCAACATCCAAGTGATCGAAGCACAAGGCTTGATGCGCGACTTTGTGCGAGCTCATAACGTCAGCGTGATGGTACGTGGCGTGAGAGTGGGTACTGACTTTGATTACGAATTTCAACTCGCTGGCATGAACCGTCAACTCATGCCCGATGTTGAAACGGTGTTTCTCACGCCCAGCCTGAATTACCAATTTCTTTCCAGCACCTTTGTGCGCGAGATCGCGTTGTTGGGCGGCGAGGGCGATGGCAAAAATTTGGTCTCGCCCAATGTTTATCAACGCTTGATGGCCAAAAAGGCGGCTTGATCATGGCGCTGATGATCACCGATGAATGCATCAACTGCGATGTCTGCGAGCCCGAGTGTCCCAATCAGGCCATATTTTTGGGGCCCGAAATCTACCAAATCGACCCGCACAAATGCACCGAATGCGTGGGGCACTTTGACGAACCGCAGTGCGTGCAAGTCTGTCCCGTGGCGTGTATTCCGGTGAACCCCCAGCACGTGGAGAACTCAGAGACGCTGTGGGAAAAATTTCGACGTCTGCAAGCGCAAAGCAGCCTTGGCTAAGGCTTGGCCGTCGCCGGTGGTTTTGCGGTGAAGTAAGGGCTGGGCTTTTTTTGCCGCTTTTTTCGCGCCACAGGCGAGAGGTCTTGCGATTGCGAAGCGGCGGGTTTTGCTGGCGTTGCTGCGTGTTGGCGCTCCAGCATCAACGCCGTGGCTTGGGCATTTTGAGCCGCTGCGGCTTCGTCTTGTTGCCTTTTTTGAGCCAAAGCTTGGGCATGATTTTGTGCTTGCTGCGTCAGCTGATCGCGGGCTTTGACTTGTTCTGGGGTGGGCGCGCTGGGCGCTTGGAGGGCAACGGCATCGGGCGCGCAAACTTGGTTGCTGTACAACGTGTCGCATCGATACACCGGAGTTTGCGCCCAGCTCGCGGCAAACAGGCTTGCGCTGGCTAATCCAAGGATTGACTCAAACGCTCGGCGAGTCCTTGTTGACTGTCGAAGTGTTGGCAAGCGGGCTCTCCTGGGGCTTTGCCAAATGCGCGGGACGCGGTGGTTTGGGACGCGGCACTTTGGCGGTGTGGATCATGTGCGTGGCTTTGACCATGTCACCCGAGAGCAAATGAGGCAACGCCAGCGAGGTGCGGTGAATGCAATCCTCGATGGCGGTTCGCTGATCGGGCGCTGGTTTTTTCAGCACCCAATTGGCAACTTCAGATTTCACGCCAGGGTGACCGATGCCCACGCGCAGGCGCCAATATTGATCAGTGCCCAGTTGCGCATGGATATCGCGCAGGCCATTGTGTCCGGCATGGCTGCCACCGAGTTTGAGTTTGGCTTCGCCAGGAGCAATGTCCAACTCGTCGTGAATCACCAAGATTTCTTGCGCTTGTATTTTGAAAAACCGTGCCAAAGCAGCCACCGACTTGCCGGACAAATTCATGAAGGTCTGCGGCTCCAGCAGCCACACGTTTTGCCCGTTGACGCTGGTGCGAGCCACCAGCCCGTGGTAGGCGCGATCAGGCTGGAGCTGAACTTTGAGGTCGCGGGCAATGGTGTCGATCCACCAAAATCCAGCGTTGTGACGGGTGGCTTCGTATTCGAGGCCAGGGTTGCCCAAGCCGACAAAGAGTTTGATCATGGCTGAATTATCCTGTGGCGGGCACAAGGCTTGAGACAAAAAAACGGCTCACCGAGGTGAGCCGTTTTGGCTGATGCGCGAAGAAAGATTATTTCTTGCCAGCGTTGGCTGCTGCAACTTCAGCAGGTGTTGGCTCATCGGCCTTGGTCGCCACCACGGCCACCAACACGGGGTTGGGTTGGCCTTTGGTCACGGCCGTCACGCCGGCGGGCAAGGTGATGTCGTTCAAGTGCAGTGAATGGCCTTTGGTCAAACCGCTCAAGTCGATGGCGATGAATTCGGGCAAGTCTTTGGGCAAGCAAGAGACTTCCAATTCGGTCACGACGTGGTTGATCAAGCACTGATCTGCTTTGACAGCAGAAGAGTTTTCTTCACCGCTGTAATGCAAAGGCACTTTTTTGTGCATTTTGGTGTTGGCATCGACACGTTGGAAGTCAATGTGCAACACGAGTTGCTTGTAGGGGTGATATTGCACATCGCGCAACAACACTTGGCTGGATTTGCCGTTGAATTCCATCTCCAAAATCGAAGCGTGGAAAGCTTCTTTTTTGAGGGCGTGCCACAACGCGTTGTGATCGAGTTCGATCAACAAAGGCTCGCCTTGGCCACCGTAGACGATGCCAGGTGTGCGACCTGTGATACGCAGACGGCGGCTCGCACCCGTTCCCTGCTTGTTGCGCTCAAAAGCGACGAATTTCATAACTAACTCCTGTTCGAGTCCACCGCGACCAGTGTGACTCCGGTTTTAAAAAGGGCTGACTTGCAGCCCGCTGGGTGATGTTTTCTGTGTTGAACCCGCTTAAAACAGCGGGTTTTGCTCAGAAAACAAGCTCATGACCGACTCACCTTTGGAGATGCGTTGGATCGTTTCAGCGATCAACGGCGCCACGGTGAGTTGGCGAATTTTTTGGCATGCACGGGCGGCTTCGCTCAAAGGAATGGTGTTGGTCACCACGACTTCGTCCAAAGCGCTGCC
>CAIYFE010000287.1 GCA_903925445.1 uncultured Burkholderiales bacterium
AGCATCGCACTCTGAGCGGCTTTCCACGCGGCACTTGCGTGGCAACAACAAGATGTTGTCGTAATCAAAAATTTCCATATTTCCCAAGCTCCAGAACAAAACAATTGAAGATTGAGCGCTTGGCTTGGCCGGTTTCAGTGGCCTTAAAAATAGGCCACAAAAAACCGGGCGCAAGAATCTTGGGCCCGGTGGCTGATTTTAGCAGCGCTTGCTGGGGCTTTTAAAATGACCCCATGCATTCTTCAAATGGCAGCGATGCCGCACTCTTTGGTTCTCAACATTCCCCACTCCTTCAAGGTCTCAATCCCGAACAGGCGGCAGCCGTCACGCTGCCTGCTGAGCCCGCGCTGATCTTGGCAGGGGCGGGTTCTGGCAAAACCCGGGTGCTGACCACGCGCATTGCTTGGCTCATGCAAACTGGGCAAATCTCGCCCGGTGGCGTGATGGCGGTGACTTTCACCAACAAGGCGGCCAAAGAAATGCTCACCCGCATGTCCACCATGCTGCCCGTCAACGTGCGCGGCATGTGGATTGGAACGTTTCATGGCTTGTGCAATCGGTTTTTGCGGGCGCATTGGAAGTTGGCCAACTTGCCGCAGACTTTTCAAATCTTGGACACCCAAGACCAACTCAGCGCCATCAAGCGGTTGAGCAAACAATTCCAAGTCGACGAAGAGCGTTTCCCGCCCAAGCAAACCATGTGGTTCATCGCGGGCTGCAAAGAAGACGGCTTGCGCCCCAAAGACGTGGAGGCGCGCGACGCCGAAACCCGCAAAAAAGTTGAACTCTACGAACTCTATGAAGCCCAATGTCAGCGCGAAGGCGTGGTCGATTTTGGCGAGTTGATGCTGCGTTCTTACGAATTGCTGCGCGACAACGACGAGGTGCGGGAGCACTACCGTCGCCGCTTCAAACACATCTTGGTCGACGAGTTTCAAGACACCAACAAGTTGCAATACGCTTGGCTCAAGATGCTGGCTGGCCCCGTCGATCAAGGTGGGGGCGCGATTTTTGCCGTCGGCGACGACGACCAAAGCATTTACGCTTTTCGTGGCGCACGCGTGGGCAACATGGCCGACTTTGTGCGTGAGTACCGTGTGTCGCACCAAATCAAGCTGGAGCAAAACTACCGCAGCTTCAGCAATATTTTGGACAGCGCCAACCACCTGATTGGTCACAACAAAAATCGTTTAGGCAAAAACTTGCACACCACTCAAGGCGCTGGCGAGTTGGTGCGTGTGTATGAATCGACCAGCGACTTTGCCGAAGCGCAATGGATGGTGGAGGAAATGAAGCATTTGCTGCGCGAAGGCCAAAACGGCGATGGCAGCCAAGGCGTTGCACATCGCCATGAGCTGGCGGTGTTGTATCGCAGCAATGCGCAAAGCCGCGTCATTGAAACGGCGTTGTTCAACGCCGGCATGCCTTATCGCGTGTACGGTGGATTGCGCTTTTTTGAGCGGGCTGAAATCAAACACGCGCTGGCGTATTTGCGCTTGTTGGAAAACCCGCGCGATGACACCAGCTTTTTGCGCGTGGTCAATTTCCCACCGCGTGGCATTGGTGCGCGCAGCATCGAGCAGTTGCAAGACGCAGCGCGCAGTTTGGGCTGTTCGCTCAGCGATGCTGTCAGCGGTGTGGCGGGCAAAGCGGGCGCCAATTTGAGCGCCTTTGTGGCCAAAATCGATGTTTTGCGTGAGCAAATTCAAGGGCAGAACTTGCGCGACATCATCGAGCTGTTGCTGGATCAATCGGGCTTGATAGAGCATTACAAAACCGAACGCGAAGGCGCCGATCGGATTGAGAACTTGCAGGAATTGGTCAACGCTGCAGAGAGTTTTGTCACCCAAGAAGGCTTTGGTCGCGATGCGGTGGCGGTGGATGCGCCCATGACCAAT
>CAIYFE010000288.1 GCA_903925445.1 uncultured Burkholderiales bacterium
ACATCAAAACAAAAAAAAGCTGCAAGAATTTTTTTTCTTACAGCTTTTATAAAAGTTGTTTTCCACCCAAATCCCGACTGGGATTTAGGGCTTTAACGACTCGGTCTGATCACCACATATTGCGCCCATTCCCCGCGACGCACCAACAAACTCAGAGGTTTGCTCAAATCGAGCTTGGCCACGATGTCTTGCATGACTTTGACGCTGGGCGTCTCCACATTGGCGATGGCCAAAATCAAGTCGCCCTCTTGAATGCCAACGCGCGCCGATGCGTCTGTGGCCGACTCCACCCGCACGCCGCCACGCAAACGCAATTCCTTTTTCTGCGCCTCGGTCAAGTTGGTCACGGTCAATCCCAAGGGTTTGAAGGTCACGGCTGCCGCTGGTTTTTCAGGCTCGGCGGCTTCCAGTTTGGCCGTTTTTTCAGGTTCAACCTCGCCCACCACAATTTTCAAATCTTTGGTCGAGCCTCTGCGCCAAACTTGGATCGCGCTGCGCGTGCCTGGCTTGGTGTTGCCGACCATGCGAGGCAAGTCGGATGACTTGTCAATCGCTTTGCCATCGAAGCTCAAAATGATGTCACCCGCTTCAATGCCAGCTTTTTCGGCCGGCGAACCAGATTCAACACCACGCACCAAAGCGCCTTGGGCTTTGCTCAACCCCAAGGATTCAGCCACCTCTTTGCTGACTTGATCAATTTGCACGCCCAGTCGACCGCGCTGAACACGCCCGGATGCACGCAGCTGATCGCTCACACGAATGGCCTCATCGATGGGGATCGAAAATGAAATGCCCATGAAGCCACCAGAGCGCGAATAAATTTGGCTGTTGATGCCCACCACCTCACCGCGCATGTTGATCAGCGGGCCGCCCGAATTGCCGGGGTTGATGGCCACGTCGGTTTGGATGAAGGGCAAATACTCTCCCGTGTCACGCTGCTTGGCGCTGACGATGCCCGCTGTGACCGTGTTTTCAAGTCCAAAGGGCGAACCAATGGCCATCACCCATTCACCCACTTTGAGACGAGAAACGTCGCCAATCTTGACGGCAGGCAGCCCCGACGCTTCAATTTTGACCACGGCCACATCGCTGCGCTTGTCTGAGCCCACGATGCGCGCTTTGAACTCCCGCTTGTCAGGCAATGTGACCACCACTTTGTCAGCGCCTTCCACCACATGCGCATTGGTCATGATGAAGCCATCAGCCGACAGAATAAACCCCGATCCCACGCCTCTTGGCTGCTCTTCTTCAGCTTGCGGCTGCTGGCGTTGAGGGCGCTGTTGGCGTGGCGCGTTGGGTGCTGGCATGGGCACACCAAAAAAACGCCGGAACAGCTCTTGCATTTCCTCATCGGGCGTGCCGGCTTGCGCATCTCGCGTGGGCGCTTTTTCAAGCGTACGAATATTGACCACGGAAGGCCCGACTTGCTCGACCAAATCAGAAAAATCCGGCAACACCCGCGTCGCAGCTTGGGCTTGAGCGCTCAGTGGCGCCACTCCCGTGATCGACCCCAACAACAAAGCCCCGCACAAAACAGGGATGGACATGGTTTGTTTCAAGTTCATAAAGCCTCTTTCTTCACCCGTTGATCGTGGGCGTATGCCGCACGCCTTACATCTTGCCAATCGCTGGCTTGCGCTCGTCGCTCTAGCCACAGCCATTTCTCAGACATCACACCCTCACCTATGGGCTTGAAGCGCAAAAGCAAGACGTGCTGCAAATCCAAGCCAACCTTGAGTTGCCCTTGCATCGGCTTGCCTGAGGCTGCTTGCAAGACCCAACTTTGGTCATGCCACATCAACCGAGCGCGCCAACGCAACTGGCGCCACCCCAACAGTGCGGCCACAAGAAACAAGCATGCCGCACAGCCCATGGTGAGGCCAACTGGTTGATAAAACGCCCAGCCCGCCCCAATGGCTGACGTGAAAACGATAAAGATGGTGTAAAGGGCAGCGACAAAAAAACAGCGCCCCACCGGGTAAGTCACCGATGGGGCGCTGTGCATCACCAATGAACGATCAAATGCGTTTGAAGATCAGCGACCCGTTGGTGCCGCCAAAGCCAAAGTTGTTTTTCAGGGCGACATCGATCTTGACGTCACGCGCCACATTGGCGCAGAAGTCCAAATCGCATTCGGGATCCTGATTGAAGATGTTGATCGTGGGCGGGCTTTTTTGATGGTGCACCGCGAGCACGGTGAACACGCTCTCAATGCCACCCGCGCCACCCAGCAAATGCCCCGTCATGGATTTGGTGGAGTTGACCACCGTCTTTTTGGCGTGATCACCCAAAGCCGCTTTGATGGCGTTGGTTTCGTTCACATCGCCCAACGGTGTAGACGTGCCGTGCGCGTTGAGATAGTCGATTTGATCAGGACGGATGCCCGCATTGCGCATGGCGTTGACCATCGCACGGCGTGGACCATCCATGTTGGGCGCGGTCATGTGGCCAGCATCGGCGCTCATGCCGTAGCCAGCCAATTCGGCGTAGATTTTTGCACCGCGTTTTTTGGCGTATTCGTACTCTTCGAGCACCACGACGCCAGCGCCTTCGCCCAACACAAAACCATCGCGGTCTTTGTCCCAAGGACGAGAAGCCGTTGCGGGATCGTCGTTGCGCGTAGACAGCGCGCGCATGGCCGCAAAACCACCCACGCCCAAAGGCGAGACGGTACATTCCGAGCCGCCCGCAATCATGACATCGGCGTCACCGTATTCGATGATGCGACCGGCCTCGCCAATGCTGTGCAACCCTGTGGTGCAAGCCGTGACAACTGCCAAATTGGGGCCTTTGAAACCAAATTTCATCGACACATGACCCGAGATCATGTTGATGATGGAAGCAGGCACAAAGAAAGGTGAAATACGACGTGGGCCACGGTTGGTCAGTTCGGTGTGCATTTCCTCAATCAGAGGCAGGCCACCAATGCCTGAACCAATCAAAACGCCCACGCGTGTTGCTTCTTCTTCGCCAAGTGCCTCGCCTGTTGGCAAGCCTGAATCTTTCACCGCTTGCATGGCCGCGACCACGCCGTAGTGAATGAACTTGTCCATCGTGCGCGCTTCTTTGCTTGAAATGTATTGCTCCAAGTCGAAGTTTTTGACTTCGCCAGCAATATGACAATTCATGCCAGAAGGGTCAAAGCGCGTGATGCGCCCAATGCCCGATTGACCGGCTAGTAGATTGGCCCAGGATTCATCCACCGTGTTACCCACGGGGCTGACGCATCCCAAACCAGTCACGACAACGCGACGACGGCTCATGCGATCAATTCCGAAAAATTAAGCTTTTTTGTGTGCCAACGCGTAATCAATCGCGTTTTGCACGGTTGTGATTTTTTCAGCATCTTCGTCTGGAATTTCGATGCCGAATTCGTCTTCCAATGCCATCACCAGTTCCACTGTGTCCAATGAGTCAGCGCCCAGATCGGCCACAAAGGCTTTTTCATGGGTGACTTGAGACTCTTCCACGCCAAGTTGTTCGGCAATGATTTTTTTGACACGTGCTTCGATATCGCTCATGGTATCCCTCAGAGGGTTGTGAATAAGTCCGCAATTTTAAACCGGGCGGACACACCGTTTTTGAAAACTGTCATTCTTTCGTGCAATTAAGCCATGAACATGCCGCCGTTGACGTGCAATTCTTGCCCCGTCACATAGCCGGCGTGTCGACTGGCCAAAAATGCCACGGCATGCGCGACATCCGCGGGTTTACCCAAATGCCCCAAAGGAATTTGGTTCAACAACGCTTTTTGCTGCTCTTCTGGCAAGGCTGCCGTCATGTCGGTTTCGATGAAACCTGGCGCCACGCAATTGACTGTGATGTTGCGACTGCCCAGCTCACGCGCCAATGCGCGCGTCATGCCTGCCACGCCAGCTTTGGCGGCGGCGTAATTGGACTGCCCCGGATTGCCAGAAGCCCCCACCACACTGGTGATGTTGATGATGCGTCCGTAACGCTGTTTCATCATGGGACGGATCACAGCGCGTGACAAACGGAACACGGCCTTGAGGTTGGTGTCGATCACCGCATCCCAATCGTCGTCTTTGAGGCGCATGGCCAACATGTCACGCGTGATGCCTGCATTGTTGACCAACACCTGCAAGCCGCCCCGTTCTTTGGCGATGGTGTCGATCAGTGCTTCGGCTGCGGCGGCATCGTTGACGTTCAAATTAACGCCTTGACAACCGGCGTGCGCCGATAAGGCTTGAGAAATTTTGGCTGCCCCCTCATCGCTGGTGGCTGTGCCAATGACCGCAAAGCCTTGACTGGCCAACTCTTGCGCAATGGCCGCGCCAATGCCACGAGAAGCGCCTGTGACCAAGGCAATTTGTGGTTGATTGTGTTCACTCATTTTTGTTATTCCTTAGGCCAAAGCTGCCTTGACTTCTGCCAAGCTGGCAGGATCAAACAAAGGCAAGCCGTTGAGTTCTGCATCGATGCGCTTGGTCATGCCTGCGAGCACTTTACCGGGGCCGGACTCCACCAAAGTAGCAACACCGCGCGCTTTGATGGCTGTGACGCACTCGACCCAACGCACTGGCCCAAAAGCTTGGCGATACAAAGCATCGCGAATCAGGTCCGCATCGGTTTGGATGGCCACGTCGATGTTGTTGAGCACCGGAATTTGGGGCGCGGCCAAGGCTGTGGCCGCGAGTTTTTCTTTCAGTCGTTCGGCTGCAGGCTTCATCAAACTGGAATGAAACGGTGCCGACACGGGCAAAGGCAACGCGCGTTTGGCGCCTTTGGTTTTGAGGACTTCGCAGGCTTTGTCGACCGCTGCTTTGCTGCCCGCGATCACAGTTTGCGCTGGATCGTTGAAGTTCACGGCCTCCACCACTTCGCCTGAATTGGCGGCAAACGTGGCTTGTGCCTCTTGGCAGCCTTCGATCACTTTGTCGCTGGACAAACCCAAGATGGCCGCCATCGCACCCGTGCCCACAGGCACCGCCTCTTGCATGGCTTGCGCACGAAAACGCACCAAGGGCGCCGCTTGGGTCAAGGTCAAAACGCCTGAAGCGACCAAGGCCGAGTATTCGCCCAACGAGTGCCCCGCCACCACCGAAGGCTTGGCGCCGCCCTCGGCCAGCCACACACGGTAAGCCGCCACACCAGCGACCAGCATCACCGGTTGCGTGTTGGTGGTCAAAGCCAAGGCTTCTTTGGGGCCTTGCTGAATGAGCTGCGCCACATCTTCGTGCAAAGCGTCTGACGCCTCGGCCAGCGTTTGCGCCACCACGGGGTGATCGCCCCATGCATCCAGCATGCCGACGGATTGGGAACCTTGTCCTGGAAAAACGAATGCAAATGTTGTCATGATTTAAGTAACAAACTGTGACACACCAAGTCGGCGTGAGTCTTACAACTTGAGGAGCACGGCGCCCCATGTGAAACCGCCGCCCACGCCTTCGAGCATGAGGGTTTGTTCTGGTTTGATTTGCCCACTTCTCACGCCCACATCCAACGCCAGCGGAATAGACGCCGCCGACGTGTTGCCGTGGTGGTGAACTGTCAACACCACTTTTTCCATGGGCAGCTTGAGCTTTTTGGCCGTGCTTTGGATGATGCGGATGTTGGCCTGGTGCGGAATCAGCCAATCGATGTCGCTGTCTTGTAAATTGGCTTTTTGCAAGGCAGCACGCGCCGCCCCTTCAAGCAAACCCACCGCCAATTTAAAGACCGCTTGGCCGTCCATCTTGAGCAACGGATCACCCAAAATGTGACCGTTTTGCACATGCCCCGGCACACACAACATGCCCACATGCTTGCCATCGGCGTGAATATCCGAGGCCAAAATGCCCGGCGTCTCAGAAGCTTCTAACACCACAGCGCCAGCACCGTCGCCAAACAAAACGCAAGTGGTGCGGTCTTTGAAGTCCAGCAAACGCGAGAAAACTTCAGCGCCAATCACCAAGGCACGCTTGGCCGATCCAGCGCGGATCATGGCGTCAGCCACTGTCAAAGCATAAATAAAGCCGCTGCACACGGCCTGCACATCGAATGCTGGCGCGCCAGCAATGCCAGCTGCTGCCGCATCGATTTGTGCCAACTTATGCTGCAAGATGCACGCGGTAGAGGGAAAGACCATGTCGGGAGTCGACGTGGCCACGATGATCAGGTCAATGTCTTCGGGTCGCCGACCTGCAGAAGCCAGCGCTTTTTTGGCGGCTTCAAAGCCCAAATCGCTGCTGAACATGCCGGCATCGGCAAAGTGACGCGCACGAATGCCCGTGCGCTCAACAATCCACTCATCGGAGGTTTCAACGCCGTCTTTGGCAAGCTGCGCCACCAAATCGGCGTTGGTCAAGCATTGCGGAGGAAGAAAACTGCCAGTGCCGGTAATCCGGGAATAACGCGTCATCTATTGATTGGCTCAGTTCGATACTTCTTGCGACTGCTCAAGCGCCAACAAAGGGGCCGCATGAACCAGTCGGGAACGAACACGTTCGAGCAAGTTATGGTTGGCTGCATCATACGCTCGGTTCAACGCGGTCTCGAAAGCCACCTCATCGGCCGAGCCGTGGCTCTTGAAAACAATGCCATTCAAGCCCAACAAGGCTGCACCGTTGTAGCGCCGATGATCCACCTTGTCTTTAAAGTCAGATAAGACCGAATAAGCAAAGATGGCAGCGATTTTGGTAAAGATGCTGCGTGTAAACGAATTTTTGAGCGTCTCACTGATCTTGTGCGCCAAGCCTTCGCTGGCTTTGAGCGCCACATTGCCGACAAAACCATCGCACACGATCAAATTGACAACGCCTTGGTAAATGTCTGTGCCTTCGACGTTGCCGTAAAAATTCAAATCACCTGATTTGGCGGCAGATCGCAGCAGATCGGCTGTTTTTTTGATGATTTCATTGCCTTTGATGGCTTCTTCACCAATGTTGAGCAAGCCAACCGATGGGCTTTCGATGTCATCCAAGACCGATACCAAAGCCGAGCCCATGACCGCGAACTGCAACAAGTGCTCGGGCGTGCAATCGACGTTGGCTCCCAAATCGAGCATGGTGGTGCCACCGCCTTTGAAGTCGGGCATGCGTCCAGCGATTGCGGGGCGGTCAATGCCTTCCATGGTTTTGAGCACGTAGCGGGCGATGGCCATCAAGGCGCCTGTGTTGCCTGCCGAAACCGCCGCCTGCGCAGCACCGTCTTTGACTTGCTCAATGGCCACGCGCATGGACGAGTCTTTTTTGCGACGCAAGGCCACTTCCACCGGATCATCCATGGCCACCACTTCCGAGGCAGCCACCACCCGAGCGCGGGGATGGTTGAAAGCATGGAGCGCGTCCGGCTGCCCCACCAGCAACAGCTGGGCGTGTGGATGCAGCTCTAAAAACCGACGGCAAGCAGCCAGCGTGACACTGGGGCCGTGGTCGCCGCCCATGCAGTCAACGGAAACGGTAATCATGCAAATGATGGAGTGGTTGACAAAACAAAGGCCCGGGGCGCTGTATCAGAGCCGCGGGCCTGTGGAAGTCTGAATAGATCAGGCTTCTGACTTGTTTTTCAGTACTTTGCGACCACGGTAAAAACCTGTGGGGCTGATGTGGTGACGCAAATGAACTTCGCCAGTGGTGGGCTCAATGGCTGTGCCGGGCACGTTCAAAGCATTGTGTGAACGGTGCATGCCGCGTTTAGAAGGAGATTTTTTATTTTGCTGGACAGCCATGTCAGGCTCCTAGACGTTAAAGTTGGTTAATCTGTGGGCCTCAACCCACCCACATGAGGTAGCGAGACGCGAAACCCACGATTATAGACCAACTCCTTGATTCTTTTAGTCTTTGCGTATGCGCAAGTTGGCCAGAACCGCAAATGGGTTTGGTTTTTCCGCAACAACTTCAGATTTTTCTTCTGAAGTTTGCGCCCACTCACCTTCACACGCTTCGTGCATGGGAACCAGCGGCATAGCCATGATCAACTCGTCTTCGACCAAAGCGAGCGCATCCAAATCATGGCAGCTCACCAACAGGTCTTCTTGAGCCTCTTCGTCTTGCGCCCAAGCGGTTTGTTCGTCCGCCACAAAACGGAAATCGCGCTGCACATCCAGCGGCAACAGCACGGGTTTGAGGCAGCGTTGGCAGGTCATGGGCACGCTGGCTTGTGCCGTCAAGGCCAACCAATCGGCATTGACGCCACCGGGGCCGGGACGCACTTGGCCTTGCAGCGACCAGCGCACGTCGCCCTGCGTCACATCGCTGGCGTCTTCGGCCAAACGCTCAAACTCGCGCAAAGCCGCTTGACCCGACAACGATTGAGCCGCTTTGGCAAACGCCACAACATCCAAGCTGGCGGGGTTGAATTCATGTTTCATGCGCGGCAGTGTAAGAGAATCCAGACATGACCGATTCAAAGCACCTGATTTTGGGCTCCACCTCGCGCTACCGCCGCGAGCTGTTGGAGCGCCTGCGCCACCCGTTTGACGTGGTGTCGCCCGACGTGGACGAAACACCCCTGCCCAACGAAACACCGCTGGCTCTGGCCAAACGTTTGGCGCTGGCCAAAGCTCGCGCCGTGGCGCAACGCCATCCCCAAGCGGTGGTGATTGGTTCAGACCAAGTGGCCGACTTGCTCGGTGAGCCCTTGGGCAAACCCGGCACGCACGAGCGTGCTGTCGCGCAACTGCAACGCATGCAGGGTCAAACCGTGATTTTCCAGACGGCGGTGGCCGTGGTCTGCCTTGCCAATGGCTTTGAAGCAGTGGATGTGGCGGCCATTCGGGTCAAATTTCGCCCACTCAGCGATGCCGAAATCGAGGCTTACCTGCTGGCCGAACAACCCTATGACTGCGCCGGCAGTGCCAAAAGCGAAGGCCTAGGGATTGCCTTGTTGGACGCCATTGACAACGATGATCCAACCGCATTGATCGGCTTGCCGCTGATTCGCACCTGCCAACTCTTGCGCGCTGCAGGCGTGAAACTTTTATGAGCCACACACCCCAAGGCTCGCTCTACTTGGTGCCCACGCCGCTGGACTTTGGCTGTGAGCCACAAGGCGCGATTTGCGATGTTCTGCCCCAAGAGACCTTGCGCATTGCAGCCGCAACCACGCACTGGATCACTGAAAACGCCAAAAGCACCCGTGCGTTTTTAAAGCGCGTCGATGGCGTTTTACCTTTGGCGCAACCGTTGCAACAACAAACCATCACCGAGTTGCCGCGTGAAGTGCATAAAAAAGGCGATCACGATGGGCAGTTTGATGCCAAGCCCTTGCTGGTGGCTGCTTTGCGCGGTCAACACATCGGCTTGGTCAGCGAAGCAGGCATGCCTGCGGTGGCCGATCCGGGGTCTTCGGTGGTGCGAGCCGCCCACGATTTGGGTTTGCAAGTGGTGCCTTTGGTCGGTCCGGTGTCCTTGCTGCTGGCCTTGGCTGCCAGTGGCTTGAACGGCCAAAATTTTGCGTTTGTGGGCTACTTGCCTCAAGATGCAGCCGCGCGCAGCAAGCGTTTGCGCGAGTTAGAAGCGCTGGCTTTGAAAACCGGTCAAACGCAACTTTTCATTGAAACGCCCTACCGAAACGCCGCGCTGTGGGAAGCCTTGCTGCACAGCTTGCAAGGCGCCACCCGCGTGGCACGCGCCAGCGGTTTGACACTGCCCAGCATGTCGGTGCAATGTCGCAGTGTTCAGGCGTGGAAGCAAACCGCTGGTGTGGTGAGCGGCGAGCCGACGGTTTTTGCCATCGGCAAATAAGCGCTTCAGCGCAGGGTCATTTGGCGCTGCAAGGCGTGAACGGCGCCTTCGCCCATCGCCGCACCAAAGCGCTTGGCCAAGCGCTCGGCCACGTTGTCATGGCGTGTGTAGTCGATGATGTCTTCGGCCTTGACCACTTCTCGTGCGACGTAGTCCAAACTGCCCAAGCCATCGGCCAGACCCAGCTCAACGGCTTGTTGGCCGCTCCAAAAAAGACCGCTGAACATCTCGGGCGTTTCTTTCAGACGATTGCCTCGGCCTTCACGCACCACTTGGATGAATTGCTGGTGGATTTGATCCAGCAAGGTTTGCGCATGCGCACGCTGGCCTTTGCTTTGCGGGCTGTAAGGGTCCAAGAAGCCTTTGTTTTCGCCTGCGGTCAACAAGCGACGCTCAATCCCAAGCTTGTCCATCAAACCGGTGAAACCAAAACCGTCCATCAACACGCCAATGCTGCCCACGATGCTGGCTTTGTCGACATAGATCTGATCGGTGGCCACCGCAATGTAGTAAGCCGCAGAAGCGCAAGACTCTTCCACCACCGCGTAAATGGGTTTTTTGTATTTGGCTTTGAGGCGACGAATTTCGTCATTCATGATGCCCGCTTGCACAGGACTGCCGCCGGGCGAATTGATGAGCAAAACAACGGCTTGCGAGCCCTCGTCTTCGAAGGCAGCGCGCATGGAAGACACCACGGCGTCGGCACTGGCATCGGTGTCATCGGCAATTTCACCTTTGATTTCGACCACCGCCGTGTGCGGTTGGCTCGCGTCGCTGGCGCTGATGCCGCTTTTTTCTACGCCCGTCCACAACAACGCAGCGGCCAGCCCCAACCAAGCGAAACGGAAAAATATGCGCCAGCGGCGGCTGGTGCGCTGCTCGTGCAAGGTCGCAAAGGCCAAGCGTTCCAAGGTATCGCGCTCCCACACCACTTTGTAGCTGGGAGATTCGGGTGTTTTGGATTCAGAGTTTTGAGAATCAGACATGATTTTGTCGATTAAATTGGAAATTCGAAGGGTTTCAAGTTGTAGGCAGTATGCCAGTAGACGATGTCATTTCGCTCGCTGACGGCTATTTTGACCAAGCCTGCGCGACAGGGACCGCCTTGGCAAGCGCCTGTTTGCGGCTCATAAAACGCGCCGTGTGTGGCGCACATGAGCCATCGCCCTGAGTCGTCAAAAAAGTGATTGGGCTGGAAATCCATCTCCATCGCCACATGGGTGCAGCGGTTGAGGTAAGCATGCACCTGCCCTTCAAATCGCACGGCAAAAGCGCGGCAGGTTTGACCGGCATAGACCACATCAAAAGGCACAGCCTGAGCGCTGTTGGTCAAATCTCTGCTGTTGCACAAGGCGATGGCCTCAAAGTCGAGCGACTCAGGCATGGCTGAGCAACCAGTCGTGCAAATCGCGCACGCTGTGCGCCACGTGCAAAGGTTGGAGGGCAGCGAATTCGCTGTGATCATGCGCGCCATAGCTCACGCCCACGCTGGCACAACCTGCATTGACAGCCATTTGCAAATCGTGGGTGGTGTCGCCGATCATCAACGTGCGCTCGGGTTCGACGCCAAATTCGCGCATCAACTCATGCAACATGAGCGGGTCGGGTTTGCCAGCGGTTTGATCGGCGGTACGAGAGCCATCAAACACGCCCTGGAGCGCTTCGGCATGCAGCACATCGTCCAAACCGCGGCGACTTTTTCCAGTGGCAATGGCCAACCAATGGTGCTTGGCACGCAAATCAGCCAACATGGGCAGCACGCCTTCGAACAGGCTGATGTCGGCCTGATGTTTCAAGTAATGAAAGCGATAGCGTTCACCCAGCAGCGGGTATTTTTCTTTGGGCACATCGGGCGCAGCGTGCGCCAACGCGGGTATCAAAGCCATGCCAATGACGTAGGAAGCAGCTTCGTCGGAGGGCAACTGCCCGCCCACATCCACCACCGCAGCTTGAATGCAGCGGGTGATGATGGCGGTCGAGTCAAACAAAGTGCCATCCCAGTCGAAGGCAATCAAATCGAATTGGCGGGGACGTTGGCTCATGAGGGGTCGGAATTTTTTTGAATGATGGGCGGCTGCACCGAATCGACAAATTGTTGCAGCTCTTGGGGTAGCGGCGCTTGCAACGAGGTCAATCGCCCACTCATGGGATGGCTGAATTTGAGTTGCCACGCATGAAGAAACATGCGTTTGAGCCCGATTTTTTGCAGCTGCTTGTTTTGCTCAAAGTCGCCGTACTTGTCATCGCCCGCAATGGGATGTCCTTGGCTGGCCAGGTGCACCCGAATTTGGTGGGTGCGGCCGGTTTTGATGGTCACCTCCAACAAGCTGTAAGGCCCGATGGTTCGTGCCACACGCACCAATGTGATGGAGCGCATGCCGTTGGGATCGTCCTTGCCAACTACCTTGACCCGACGCTCGCCTTCGCCCTCGCCTTTGTCTACGGTGTACTTGAAAAGCGGCGAATCGATAACTTTTTTGTTAGAAGGCCACAAGCCCAGCACCAAAGCCAAATAAGTTTTGCCGGT
>CAIYFE010000289.1 GCA_903925445.1 uncultured Burkholderiales bacterium
AAGCGGCCGCTTTGTACCGTCACTTCATCTGTGGCTTGGGCTTGTGCACCCATGCTTAAAAGGGTCAGAACAACACCCCAAGATAAATGCGTTTTCATTTTTGGAAATCCTTTGTCATTGTTGGATGCGGTATGAGGCTCTGCTTAATGACATCAAGGCGTTTCAACTGTCACTTTAATCCCGCTGTACCAAGCCGCCAACTGAACGATTTCTTCATCGTTCAACGGTTTGGCAATGAAACTCATCACTTCGTGCTGGCGTTTGCCACTGCGGTAATTCTTGAGTTGCTCACTCACATAAATTGCGGGCTGCCCCGCCAAGTTGGGCGCACCGGGCAGCCCCGCCATACCCATGGGACCATGACACAGGGCGCAAGACGCATCCGCTTTGGCGCGTCCAGCGCTGAGGTCATCGGCAAAGCTGTGAGCCCACATCATCATTCCACACAACAACAACACACTCTTCATATCATTCTCTTCAATGAACGAGGCCTCACGAGGAGGCCCCGAAACAGAAACGATACGGGCACCCGGCCCGTATCAAAATCCATCAGTTACCGGCGTAGCTGATGCGGTAGATGGCGCCAGCGTAGTCATCAGACACCAAGATCGAGCCGTCAGGCAAATTTGCCACGTCGACCGGGCGTGCCAAAGCGCGACCAGTTGCTTTGTCCAAGAAACCATCCGCAAAGACTTCAGAGGGACCGGCTGAACCATCGGCTTTGATCGGCACGTAGTTGATCAGGTAACCGCTTGGTGTGGTACGGTTCCAAGAACCGTGCGAAGCCACAAACAAGCCGCCTTGATACTTGGCAGGGAAGGTCTTGCCGGTGTAATGGGTCAAGCCCAACTGCGCTTGGTGCGCGGGGAACTCCACCTGGGGGAAGATCGCGCCAGCAGGCTCTTTCATGTCCTTGAGGTCGGTGGCGGCAGGAGAGCCGGCCACTTTGAAACGCCCGTTGTAGTAGGGGAAACCAAAGTGCTCTCCCGCCTTGGTGAGCTTGTTCAACTCGCCAGGTGGAATGTCATCGCCCAAACCGTCCACTTGGTTGTCGGTTGTCCAGACGTCGCCCTTCGGTCCAATGGAGATACCGGCGGGATTGCGCATGCCCTTGGAGTAGACCGTTCGGCCTGAGCCGTCCAGGCCGTTGAAGCGCAGCACGCCGCCAATGCCCAACTGCTCAAACAGCTCCACTTTGTCTTTGGGTTGCACGTTGTAAGGCTGACCCATGGTCACAAAGATCTTGCCGTCTTTGTCCACTTTGCACACACGACCAGTGTGGTTGAAAGATTGCTCTTCCACCGGAATCAGCTTGCCTTCAGGCACGACCAGATCGACCGCGACGTCAGGGCCTTCATAGAAATACTCGGCAGCCGGGAAATGCAAGATGCGGTTGGATTCGGCAACGACCAAGAAACCATCTTTGGTGAAACACACACCGTTGGGGTTGCTGAATTTGATGGAGGGGGCAAAAGCCTTGACCTCAGTTGCTGCGTCGCCGTTGTTGCGGTTGGTCACAGCCCAGACTGTGGTCTTGCGCGTGCCGACAAACAACATATTGGTCGAAGGTGCAATAGCCATGTAACGCGCATCTGGCACCACAGCATAAAGATCAATCTTGAAACCATCAGGGAGTTTGACTTTTTTCAGGTTCGCACGAATGGCGTCCGCATTCTTGCCTTCTTGAGGTACGGTCGGAATGACCATGTTTGTAGCTGTATTGCCCATACGCTGTAGCGTCGACAAATTCTTGTCTTGCGCCACCGCAGATGCAACACCCAAGGCCATGACTGCCATGCCAATCACTGAGTTTTTGAACAATCTCATAGTCAACGTCTCCTGAATCAGATATAGGTTGTAGGTAACATTACCTTCAATCATTTGATAAGAGTCGGCTCGCTAAAATGATGGTAAAAACCCTAAACCTTCAGATAAGTTGACACGTAGGGGACTCATTTTTCAATTTATTGAAAATTTTTTTTGTATGAGCTGAAATTAATTCAGACGGTATATTTTGAATTCAATAAAGCGGTATCAGATAGCCCATTGAATCATCAAAATCGGAAAAATATTCGGTACCGCAGCTTACAAAACTTCTCCAACCCTGGCCAGTCCGTCAACAAGCATGCCGGTCATCTCGGTGACGGGGCCAAGCCTTTCCAAACGTTACCCTGGGCGCCCTGAGTTCAAACCCTTTTGTCCAAGTCCTTGATGGAGACCCCAATGCTCAAACTCTGCGGCTTTGCAGCCAGCAATTACCACAACAAAGTCAAATTCGCCTTGCTTGAAAAAGGCGTGCCCTTTGAAGAAGAGCTGGCCTGGGTTGGCCAAACCGATGCAGCTGCCAGCCCCTTGGGCAAAGTGCCCTACCTCAAGACCAAGCAAGGCGCGCTGTGCGAGTCGGCCGTGATGCTGGAATACATTGAACAGCATTACCCGCAAAACCCGCTGCTGCCTGCCGACCCGTTTGCGGCGGCCAAGGTACGCGAGTTGGCGCTGTTTCTGGACTTGCACTTGGAGCTGGTGGCACGCAACCTCTACCCCGAAGCGTTTTTTGGCGGCAAGGTCAGCGACTCGGTGAAAGAAAAAGTCGGCACGCAACTGGAAAAGAACGTAGCGGCTTTTGCCAACTTGGCCAAGTTCTCACCCTTCGTAGCGGGCGACACATTGACGCTGGCCGACTGCGCCGCAGTGACGCACCTGCCTTTGGTCTCAGGCGCCACCAAGATCATTTATGGCAAAGACTTTTTGGCCGCTTTGCCTGCACGCGACTACCTGAAGATGATGGGCGAGCGCCCTCATATGCAAACCATCAACGCCGACCGCAAAGCGAATATGGAATTGATGATGTCGCGCATGAAGACCAAGCCTTAACGCAGAAACGACCTCCCGCACAGTCACGTGGCGGCCTGAAAAACCCAGGCCTTCGCCACGTAATACCGCGCAGCGCACGCTTTTGCCGCTTTGCACAAAAGCGGCAAAAGCTTGACGCGGCTCAATGTTGCGCCGCTGAACAAGGCCTACGATGAACACTTATTTATGAGGTTTCATCCATGACCCA
>CAIYFE010000290.1 GCA_903925445.1 uncultured Burkholderiales bacterium
GCGGCGCGATAGCAAAGCGGTTATGCACCGGATTGCAAATCCGTGTAGGTCGGTTCGACTCCGGCTCGCGCCTCCAAATAAAAAAGCACTTAGCGAAAACTAAGTGCTTTTTTTATGTCAACTAATGCATCCCCGCACGCATCTTGCGCGACGCATCCTTTAAACAGTGTCTTCCTCGGTATAAATGCGACCGCCAAACTTCAGCGCCGTGTGTTCGCGTTGAGACTGCAGCAGCGGATAGAACATCTGGTGGTGCCAGCGTTCTTGACCAAACTTTTGGTCATCGATCAGGCCAACTTGGCTGGGGTATTTGCGGGTGATGTGCGCACTGCCAAAAATCATGTCCCACAGGAAGAGCAGGTTGCCAAAGTTGCCTTTGTAATGTCCGATGCCGTCGGCATTAGAAATTGCATGGTGTGCCCAATGCGTGGCTGGGGTCGAAATTGTTCGTTCAAGCACCCACATGACGGGGTGCAGTGCTCGGATGCGATAGAGCGGTTCATCCCAGCGCCAAGCGCAATGCGCGCCCAAAATGACCAAGAGCTTCACCACCACATAAAGGGCATAAACAATCCCGCCGACGCCTAAATAGAGCAAGCCGCCAGCAAACCAAAGCCCGGGCATCATCAGGTAATAAAAGAAATTGTTGCGAAAGGTGATGCGAATGCTCATGTACTCGGCCGAGTGATGCGCCCGATGCAAAGGCCACAACAAGGGCGTGTGCGATAGGCGGTGCCACCAGTACTGTGTCAGGTCATCCACCACAATCAAAATGCCAACCATGCCCCACCAAGGCCAGTTGGCCAGCGCATCTTTGTACTCGGGCAGCAGCCAATTGCCCAGTCGGTCGGTGACCAAAATGGCCAAGGGCTGAGTGATGGCGATCAAGCTCAGGAACATGAACAGTTCGAGCTTGGTGTCATTTGTTGTTGCGTGAACCGTGTCGCGGTAGCGGCGGCTGATGATTTCCATAGATGCAAAACCACCAATCATCAACACGATCAGTAGGTTTTGAATTTGAGAGGGATTCACGGTTTATCTCCTTGGATTCATTGGAAAGGGTTGCAATGACCCTTCGTCTGGATGTTCAGTCAGCTTTGATGTTGCTTGATTTGATGATCGGCGCCCACTTGGCACGTTCTTTTGCCGTGTATTCACCCATTTGTTGCGGCGAACTGGGAATGGCTTCAAGGCCCAGCACTTGCAACCTTGCTTTGATTTCGGTTGTGTTGAGTGCGGCCAACAAGGCTTTGTTCAAGGTGTTGACGATTTCAGCCGGTGTGCCCGTGGGAACAACCAAACCTTGCCACGCATAGGCCTCGAAATTTTTCATGCCTTGCTCGCTGAGCGTGGGAATGTTCTCGAAATTTTTCACGCGCTGGGTGCTTGCAACCCCAATAGCCCGCAATTTGCCGGCCGTGATGAATTGATATCCGCTGGCCGTGTCCACAAACATCATGGGAACTTGACCTGCCGCAACATCTTGAACGGCCGGGGCTGCGCCGCGATAAGGCACATGGGACAAATTGAGATGCCCCGTCTCACGGAATAACTCCGTGGCCAGATGGTGCGGGCTACCTGCGCCGGGTGTGGCATAGCTGACGCCGTTGGCTTGGCTTTTGATCCAAGTGAGGAGTTCTTTTAAATTGTTGGCTGGAACGCTTGGGTTGACCACCAAGATCAATGGAAAGCGAACCGTCAAACCCACAGGGGTGAAGTCTTTTTCTGCGTTGTAGCTGAGCTTGCTGTAGATGAAAGGGTTGGCAGCCAAGGTGCCCGTGTCTGCCGACATCAACACATAACCATCGGGTTTAGCCCGTGCGACATATTCCGCACCAATGTTTGTGGCGGCGCCTGGTTTATTGACGATCACGATGCTTTGTCCAAGCGCTGTCCCCATCGCTTGACCCAAGGAGCGAGCCACTGTGTCTGTGCCACCCCCGGGCGCATAAGGCACCACCCATTCAATGGGTTTATTGGGATAGGTTTGTGACAGGCTCCAACCGCTGGCCAATACCAAGCAAGCGGAGATTGCAAAACGGAAGCATTTTTGGATAGACAGCATCTTTTAAAGTCGCTTGCGCAGTGGGTTGAACAAACAGCGAGTATTGACCCTAAATGCGTGCAAGCACAACTCAGGTTTACGCCAATCAAACCATCGAACGCAGTAGCAATGAATGGATGACGGGTTTTGGGTACTTACTGCGTAAGCCGTCAAGCGTTGTGATGCAAGACTTCATCCCTTTTGTCGCTGTCGGTAATTTGCGCAATCAATTGAATCGCTGCAGGTGAGAGTGTGCGCCCCGCCAGTTGAACAATTCCTAAACTGAGTTGTCTGGCCTGCGGTGCAATGGCTGGCATCAGGCGTGCGCCGAGGTCAACCACCGTTCCTTTGGCAAGTTCTTCATCCAGCCACGCTTGCCAAGTGAACAAAATGGTGTCGCTGTGCAGCAAGTTTTCGCGCAGCAAAGCTTGGTTGTCGCATCTGAATTTGATGGGCAACTCGGCGGCGCTGTCCATGCCAAAGAGTTGACGCAACTGCGCTTCTATGGCGCTGTCGGTTTGAATCAATGCCCAAGCAAATTCGGGCACTTGATCGGGGCGGGGCGGCGTGGCCGCTGTCAACAACGGATGCCCAGATCGGCAGTACAGCGAAGCAGCTCGGGGCGCCAACATGGTCACGCGGTAGCGCGCATCGTTTGCCGTGGGGCCCGGATACCCGATGAAAAATTCGATGGATTCAGCCTCTAAATGTTGGAGCAACACCGCCCATTGGCTGACCTCCACATCCACGCGCAAGCGGGGACGTTTTTTTTTGAAATCAGACAACACACCTTGCAAAGCCGTGTCAACCGCAAACAAACTCGTGCCAAAAACCAAAGTTCCACCTTCGGCGTTGGCCAAATAGTCCACCTCTTGCGCCATGTCGCGCGCACGGCTGAGCAACTCTTTGGCTCGCTCCACCAGTCTCAATCCCACCATGGTGGGTTGTACCGATCGCGTGCCACGATCAAACAGTTTCAAGC
>CAIYFE010000291.1 GCA_903925445.1 uncultured Burkholderiales bacterium
CGCACCCAAATGGTGGCCGATTTGCGCAAAGTGATGAAACTCAATCGTCACCATTCGTTGTTCAAAGAAGGACGCATCGAACAATCTTTGGCAGAACACAGCGCCATTGTGGAGGCGCTGATTCACAAACAGCCAGAATTGGCCGCGCAGCGAATGTCCGACCATTTCACAAATGGTTTGCAAGCGGCACAGTAACTTTCCCAACGAAAATGAAATAAACTAATGACAACTTTCGTATTAAAAAGTTGTCAGAATGAAACAATTAGCGATTATTTTGGGGCTTGCTGCCGCATGGCAAATCAGCAACGCTGAATTAGGCGGCGCACCAGCGCCTGCCAATGATCAAAGCCAGCTGCAAACTTTTCAAAATTACAAAGTCCTCAGCCATTCGTTCAACGACGACTCTCAGTACAAAGAATATCTGGATGGTTCAAATCTGGTCTTTGCCGTTTTTTGGGACGGCACCTCGCGCCCCGACATGTCCAAATTGCTGGGCAAATACTTTTTTGAGTTTCAATCACTCAACGCCAACGCGCCCCACTTGAACGGCGCGACGCAGCTCGAATCATCCAATTTGGTGATCCAAAGCCAAGGGCGCATGCGCTCTTTTTCGGGATTGGCTTACTTGCCCACCCGTTTGCCTGTCAATTTCTCCCCCTCCGAAATAGGTCGGTGAGTCATGAAATTGGTTTTTGTTCTGATGCTGTGTGTCTTGCTCACCGCTTGCGGAGGTGGAGGCAGCGCATCCTCGCCCCCGACATCTCCCGCCATCGCGACTCCTTTGAAATTTCAAACCGGACTGCTTGAAAACGAGGTGGCCATCAACGTGTATTCGGCCGCTTCCGTGAACCAGCCCTTGGTGAACGTGACAGTCTGCGCGCCACAGACCACCAACTGCAAAACCATTGAAAACGTCTTGCTCGATACCGGCTCGTTTGGCCTGAGGTTGTTTGCATCCGACATCGCCTCCCTGAACCTCGCACCCAGCACCTTGAATAACCAAAACTTGGCGCAATGCATTGTTTTTGGAAGTGGTTACACGTGGGGTCCAGTTCAGTTGGCGGACATTCAAATGAGCGGATTGAAAGCCAGCAACATTCCCATCCAATCCATCGATGCCAGCTATGCCTCGGTGCCCGCAGCATGCGACATGTCAGGTGTGCCACAAATGACGACTCCGACAAAGATTGGTGGCGCCAGAGGAATCTTGGGCGTGGGTCCTTTTCAAAGGGATTGCGGTAACGGTTGCGCAACCAGCAACAGCAATTTATCACCCCCTACTTATTACACCTGCTCCAATACCAATTGCACGGCCCCCGCCAAGGTGCCTCTTGCGTTGCAAGTGGTCAATCCTGTGACTCAGTTTCAAAGCTCTTACAACAATGGTTTGTTGATTGATTTCAGCGACACCTCAGCAGCGGTCGACGCCCAACAAGCAGGCGGGAAATTGATACTTGGCATCGACACGGCCACCAATAACTTGCTCACAGCCGAGCACCTGATTTTGTTGGACAACCGTGGCCAATTCACCACCCAATCCAACGGCACCACTTACTCAAAAAGCTTCATCGACAGTGGCTCAAATGCTTTGTTTTTTAGCGCCCCCTCTGGGCTGTCCACAACGTTGAGCACCTGTTTTTCCAATTCAACACCCAAGCTTTATTGCCCCATCGCCGATGTTTCATCGAGCGCCGTCATCCAATCCAATATCTCGCCCTATTATTCAACCTTGGTCGATTTCCAGGTTTCAGCGAATCGTTCGTCTTTGAATTACGTGCAACCTGGGCGTGCTCTGACTAATTTGCCCGGTTTTTCTGGATGGGATTGGGGATTCCCTTTTTTTTATTCAAGAAAAATATTCAACGCAATTGCAGGTCAGAGCCAGCCTGGTGGAAAGGCTGCTCCGTATGTCGCGTTTTAAATTATTTTTTGTCGTCGCCTGATTTGAACCAACCCGACACCGTATTGACCGTTGAGTCGTAGGCCGAGCTGACGGTTGAGCAAGCCGAAATCGTCAGCAAGAACACGCACGCAAAAGCCAAAGAAATTGTTCTAAATTTTTGTTGCACAGCATTCTCCAAAAGTTGAACCCCGAATATACCGAAGCACGATTTGATTTTTGA
>CAIYFE010000292.1 GCA_903925445.1 uncultured Burkholderiales bacterium
CTTCTTTAGCGCGCCAAACCGTGCCAATGGACACGCCCTTGAGCTTTTTCTGACGGCCATACCAAAGGTTGACCAAGCCGCGTGAGAAAAACACGGCCGAGAACATGCTGGTCAAAATGCCCAAGCAATGCACCACCGCAAACCCACGCACCGGCCCCGAGCCAAAAGCCAACAAGGCCAAACCGGCGATGAGGGTGGTGACGTTGGAGTCCAAAATCGTGGCCCACGCGCGGTCATAACCGGCGTGAATGGCCGATTGCGGCGAGGCGCCGTTGCGCAACTCTTCGCGCACGCGCTCGTTGATCAGCACGTTGGCGTCGATCGCCATGCCCAACACCAACGCCATGGCGGCCATGCCGGGCAAGGTCAAGGTGGCTTGCATCATGGACAGCACCGCCACCAGCAACAACAAGTTGATGGCCAATGCAATGCTGGAGAAAACGCCAAACAGCATGTAGTAAACACACATGAAGGCGGTCACGGCGACAAAGCCCCAAGTCACGCTGTCAAAGCCTTTGGCAATGTTTTCTGCACCCAGGCTGGGGCCAATCGTGCGCTCTTCGATGATTTCCATGGGCGCAGCCAAGGAGCCTGCGCGCAACAGCAACGCGGTGTCGTTGGCTTCAACCGTGCTCATGCGCCCCGAGATTTGAACGCGACCGCCGCCAATTTCGCTGCGAATCACAGGCGCGGTCACCACTTCGCCCTTGCCTTTTTCGAACAACAAAATCGCCATGCGTTTGTTGATGATTTCGCGGGTCACATCTTTGAAGATGCGCGCGCCTTTGGCATCCAAGGTCAAGTGCACGGCGGCTTCTTGGGTTTGGTTGTCAAAGCCAGGTTGGGCATCGGTGAGGTTTTCGCCGGTCAAGAGGACTTGTTTTTTGACCACCACGGCTTGGCCGTTGCGGTCCAGGTAACGCTCATCGCCAAAGGGCACTGCGCCGTTGCTGAGTTCGGCAGAACGGGCTTCGCTGCTTTCGTCGACCAACCGAATTTCAAGCGTGGCGGTGCGACCCAAAATGTCTTTGGCCTTGGCGGTGTCTTGCACGCCGGGCAGTTGCACCACGATGCGATCGGTGCCTTGCTGCTGAATCACGGGTTCGGCCACGCCCAACTCGTTGATTCGGTTGTGCAACGTGGTGATGTTTTGTTTGATGGCTTGCTCTTGCACGCGTTTGGCCGCCACGGGGTTGATGAGCGCGCTCAGTTTGAACTCGCTGCCCTCTGCCGCGCTGGTGGTTTGCAAGTCGGCAAACTGTTCTTGGATGACGCGTTGCGCCGCCAACAAGGTGTCGTTGTCGTGAAAGCGAATGTCAATTCGCTGGCCGTCACGGCTGATGCCGCTGTGGCGCACATTTTTTTCGCGCAGACTGCTGCGCAAGTCACCCGCCAAGGATTCTGCTTTTTTGTTCAAGGCCGCAGGCATGTCCACTTGCAGCATGAAGTGAACGCCACCGCGCAAATCCAAACCCAAGTACATCGGCGCTGCATTGAGTGCCGTCAACCAAGCGGGCGAGCGCGCCAACAAGTTCAACGCGACGACATACGAAGGGTCGCTGGCGTCAGGCACCAAGGCGTGTTCGATGGCGTCTTTGGCTTTGAGTTGGGTGTCGGTGTTGTCAAAGCGGACTTTGAGCGAGCTGCCCTCCAACGCCACCCATTCGGGCTGGATGTTGGCAGCTTGCAGCGCCTCTTGCACCCGAGCTTGCACCGTCGCGTCTACTTTGACACTGGATTTGCCCGGTGAAATTTGCACCGCTGGGGCTTCGCCAAAAAAGTTAGGCAGCGTGTAGAGACTGCCCACACATAACGCCAACACAATGATGGCGTATTTCCAAAGCGGGTAACGGTTCATTATTTGATCGAGCCTTTGGGCAGCACTTGCACCACGGCACTGCGTTGCAATTGCACTTCTACGCCGGCGGTGAGCTCCAGCGTCAGGGTGGTTTCGCCCAGTTTGGCCACTTTGCCCAACAAGCCACCCGCGGTGGCGACTTCGTCACCTTTTGCCAATGCGTCGATCATGGCTTTGTGTTCTTTTTGACGTTTCATTTGTGGGCGAATCATCACAAAGTACAGCACCACAAACATCAAGACCAAGGGCAACATGCCTGACAAAGAAGACATGATGTCGCCGCCAGCGGCAGCAGGCGCGGTTTGGGCATAAGCAGAAGAAATAAACACAGTGAAACTCCAAGTAAAAAAGTCTCTTTACCCGCGACAAATGCACGGGTAAAGCCAACCGCAGATTGTATGCGGCCTATGTTTCAAGCCTTTTCAGGCGTTCCACTGTGTCAAAAGCGCATCCCACTTGGAGCGAACCGCCGCGAGGTTGCGCGCCTTGACATGGCCAAAGCCTTTGATGCCCTCGGGTAAGCGCGCCAACTCCAAGGCTTGCGCGTGGTTTTCGGCACTGAGCTTGCCCAACAGGGCCGCCACGGTGGCGCGGTATTCGCTGATCAAGGCGCGCTCGGTGCGACGTTCTTGGGTGTAGCCAAAAATGTCCAACGCACTGCCACGCAGACCTTTGAGGTGTTTGAGCAAGGAAAAGCCCAACACCATCCAAGCGCCGAATTTTTGTTTTTGCAACTCGCCTTTGTCGTTGGTTGCGGCAATCAAGGGCGGTGCCAAATGAAAGTTGAGGGTGAAGTCGCCTTCAAATTGGGACTTGATGGCCTTCAAAAATTCAGGACGGGTGTGCAAACGCGCCACTTCGTACTCGTCTTTGTAGGCCATGAGCTTGAACAGGTTGCGCGCCACAGCTTCGGTGAGCGAGGTTTTGTGCAACTCGGCCTCGGCTTGGCGCACTTGGTTGACTACTTGCAGGTAAGCGTTGGCATACCCCGCGTTTTGGTAGTCGCTCAACCATTCAACGCGGCGCGCAATGATGGCCTCGACGCCCTCGCTTTGATGAAATTGCACCACATGCGCAGGGGCCAGCAAGGCCTGCACCGCTTGCCAATCGTGGGCGCAGTGGCGACCCCACTCGAAAGCGGCCAAGTTGTTGGTCACGGCAACATCGTTGAGTTCGATGGCCCGGCGCAAGGAGGCCAACGCCAAGGGAATCCAGCCCTTTTGCCAGGCAAATCCCAAAATCATGGGGTTGATGAAGATGCTGTCGCCCAAAGCTTGGGTGGCCACGCGGTTGGCGTCAAAGGCTGCGACGCCTTGAGAGCCCACGGTTTGGACGATGCTGGCCAGACATTGCTCGGCTGGGTTTTGCCAATTGGCATTTTTGACGAACGCGGCGGTGGGTGTGCTGTGGGCGTTGAGCGCAACATGCGTGCGTCCTGCGCGCATGCGCTGCAAAGTTTCTTTGCCCGCGCTCACGATGGGGTCGCAACCGATGATCAAATCGGCTGCTGCCATGCTCACGCGGGTGGTGCGAATGTTGGCTTGTGTGTCGGCGATCAGCACATGGCTCCACGTGGCACCGCCTTTTTGCGCCAAACCGGCGGAGTCTTGGGTGACGATGCCCTTGCCCTCGATGTGAGCCGCCATGCCCAGCAATTGGCCAATGGTGATCACGCCTGTGCCGCCCACGCCCGCCACCACCGCACCCCAGGCGACGTCGTGGCTTTGAGGCAGTTGTGGCTCGGGCAGTGGGGTGCTGGGCAAGGCCACGCGGGTTGCGTCTTTGGATTTTTTCTTCAGCTGTCCGCCTTCGACGGTCACAAAGCTGGGGCAAAAACCTTTCAAGCAACTGGTGTCTTTGTTGCAAGTGCTTTGGTTGATGGTGCGCTTGCGTCCGAAGTCGGTTTCAAGTGGCTCCACGCTCAGGCAGTTGCTTTGCACGCCGCAATCGCCACAGCCTTCACAGACCTGTTCGTTGATGAACACACGCACCGCCGGATCGACCATCGTGCCGCGTTTGCGACGGCGGCGTTTTTCAGTGGCGCAGGTTTGGTCATAAATGATGACGGTGGTGCCTTTGATCTCGCGCATCTCGCGCTGGATGCGATCGAGTTCGTCGCGATGAAACACCGCCACGCCGCTGACCAAATCGGCGCCTTCGTATTTTTCGGGTTCATCGGTGACCACCACGATGCGTTGCGCGCCTTCGGCTTTCATGCTTTGGGCAATTTGCAACACGCTGTGACCTTCGGGGCGCTCGCCCACGGGCTGTCCGCCCGTCATGGCCACGGCGTCGTTGTACAAAATTTTGTAGGTGATGTTGACCCCCGCTGCCACGCTTTGGCGCACCGCCAAAATGCCGCTGTGAAAGTACGTGCCATCGCCCAGATTGGCAAAGATATGCGTGTCGTTGACAAACGGTTGCTGCCCCACCCAAGGCACACCTTCGCCACCCATTTGGGTGAATCCAGCGGTGCTGCGATCCATCCACAGCGCCATGAAGTGACACCCAATGCCGGCCATGGCGCGCGAGCCCTCGGGCACACGCGTGGACGTGTTGTGCGGACAACCGGAACAAAACCAAGGTTGGCGATCAGCTTTGACTTCGATCACCTGCATGGCCTGTTCTTTGGCCTGAATGAGCGCCAGTTGCGCATCCACACGCGCTTGCGTGTCGGCGTCGAGCCCGAGTTTTTTCAGCCGTTGTGCGATGGCCTTGGCGATCAAGGCGGGGCTCAAGTCGGCATTGGCGCGCAACAAGGTGTTGGCGCTGGGGTTGGGTTGCGACCATTCGCCTCCCGAAAAGTCGCCTTCGACTTC
>CAIYFE010000293.1 GCA_903925445.1 uncultured Burkholderiales bacterium
CTGGTTTTTTAGCGGCAGACTTGACGGCCTGACTGGCTACTTTTTTGGCAGGTGCTTTGACGGCAACGGTTTTGGCAGGCGTCGCTTTTTTGGCCACTACTTTGGTTTTGGCCGCTGGTTTTTTCACGGCAACCTTTTTGGCGATGGGCTTGACAAGCTTGGCAGGTGCTTTTTTAGCAGGCGCTACTTTTTTAGCGGGAGCGGCTTTTTTGACCGTCTTTTTAGCTGCTGTGGGTTTTACAACCTTCTTTTTGCTGGCAGCTGAACGGGATGGGGCTTTCACAATAAGTCTCCTTGCAGGCCGTGGCCGCACTGATGGGCGCCGAAAAACATTGACTCAGCTATTTCCTGCACATCCTGCGAATCTAACACCGTGCGCACCGGAGTCTGTCTGGCGCGCGGGATTTTAACGACAAACCCTTGGAAATTAGGATTTTTATTTAAATGAGAACAACTCATTAAATCAAAGATTGCTCCAAGCCCTGCAATAAGACATCTTTTGGCAAGTCAATGCCAATAAACACCATTTTACTCATTTTCTCTTCGTTCTTACCCCATTCAGGTCCTAAATCGCTGCCCATGAGTTGGTGAACGCCTTGGAAAATGACTTTTCGCTCGGTGCCTTTCATGAACAAAACGCCTTTGTAGCGCAACATTTTGGGGCCATAAATATTGACGATGGCGCCCAAAAAGTCTTCTAACTTGGCGGGATCAAAAGCGCGTTTGGATTTGAAAACAAAGCTTTTGACGTCGTCATCGTGGTGATGGTGGTGTCCATGACCGTGATGCGCATGATCATGCGCGTGCGAGGGATGATCGCAGTGCTCGCCATGTTCGTGGTCATGGTGGCCGTGGTCGTGCGCATGAGAGGGGTGATCGCAATGTTCGCCGTGGTGGTGTTCGTGGTGGGCGTCGTCTGACAAGAAGTCTGGATCGATGTCCAACTTGGCGTTGAGGTTAAAGCCGCGCAAATCGAACACCTCGGCCAAGCTGACTTCGCCAAAATGCACGACTTTTTGCGGGGCGCGCGGGTTCATGTGCTTCAAGCGGTGTTGCAAGGCGTCCAAGTCTTGGGGCGTTACCAAATCGGCTTTGCTGATGAAGATTTGATCGGCAAAGCCCACTTGACGGCGCGCTTCTTGGCGGTCATTGAGCTGTTGCGCCGCGTGTTTGGCATCGACCAGCGTCAAGATGGAGTCAAGCAAGAAGCTCTCGGCAATCTCGTCGTCCATGAAAAACGTCTGCGCCACGGGGCCAGGATCGGCCAAGCCCGTGGTTTCGATGACCACACGTTCAAAGTCCAGCAAGCCTTTGCGTTTTTTGGCCGCCAAAAGTTGCAAAGTGCTGCGCAAATCTTCGCGGATGGTGCAGCACACGCAACCGTTGCTCATTTGAATGATTTGCTCGTTGGTGTCTGACACCAAGATGTCGTTGTCGATGTTTTCTTCGCCGAACTCATTTTCGATGACGGCAATTTTTTGGCCGTGTGCTTCGGTCAGCACGCGTTTGAGCAGGGTGGTTTTGCCCGAGCCCAAAAAGCCGGTCAGGATGGTGGCGGGGATCAACATACGAGAAACCTTATCAAAAGCAATCAATCAGATATTGTGGCGTGGTCTGACTTTTCAAGCAGCGGCGCGCTTTTCATGACCACCAAACCCTTGAGGTATTCGCCCTCAGGAAAGGTCAAAGTCATCGGATGGTCGGGCGCGCCTTGCATGCGCTCGCTGATGAAGCCGTCCACGCCAGCGTCGGTGCCAGCCGAAGCCACGATTTTGTGAAACAACTCAGCCCCAATGCCACCCGAGCAGCTGTAGGTGAACAGCACACCGCCCGGCTCCAAAATTTTGAAAGCCAAGCGGTTGATGTCTTTGTAAGCGCGTGCAGCGCGGTCTGCATGGGCGGCTGAAGGCGCGAACTTGGGTGGATCGAGCACGATGGCATCGAAGGTTTGACCTTCTTTGTGAAATTGACGCAACGAAGCGTTGACATCGGCGTCCATCATGGTGGTGCGGCTGGCTTCAAAACCGTTCAAAGCCACATTGGCACGCGCGCGTTCAATGGCCGGGCCAGAAGAGTCAATGGAGGTGACATGCCCAGCCCCGCCCGCCAAAGCCGCCACCGTGAAACCACCGGTGTAGCAGTAGCAATTGAGCACACGCTGGAACTGCAAGCGACGGGTGTAATCGGAAAACTTCTTTCGGCTGTCGCGTTGGTCCAAATAAAACCCCGTTTTGTGGCCTTCGGCAATGTCCAAGGACAACTGCCATTCATGCTCGCGCAACACCAATGCGGTTGGGCCTTCGCCGCGCAACCAACCTGTGGCGGGTAGGAGTCCTTCTAAACCGCGCACGCCGGAGTCCGAGCGCTCGTACAACTTGCTAAGTCCCGTTGCGCTGAGCAAAGCGTCTGCAATTGCTTGCTTCCAGCGCTCAGTGCCGCTGGATAAAAACTGTGCGACCAAGGTGTCTTCGTATTGATCGACGATCAAGCCTGGCAATCCATCGGACTCGCCGTGCACCAAGCGACGGCCATTGCTTTGAATGTCCAAACGGCTGCGCGCAGCAATTGCCCGCACGATGCTGGCTTTGAAAAAATCTGCATCGATGCGTTGTGCTTCATCAAAACTCCAAATCCGCGCGCGAATTTTGGAGGTCGGGCTGAAAGACGCCCACCCCAAAAAACTGCCGCTGTGGGCTTCCACGCGCACGGTTTCGCCCGCATCTGCACCACCTTTGGCGATGGCGCTGTCAAAAATCCAAGGGTGTTTGCGCAGCGCCGAGCGCTCTTTGCCGTCTTTGAGTCGAATCGTTTTCATAACCCACTATTGTCGCTGCTTTGCAAGGGCTTACTTCTTGCGCGCACGAGGATGGGCTGCGTCATACGCCTTGGCCAAATGCTGAAAATCCAGCCGCGTATACACCTGTGTGGTGCTGATGTTGGCGTGTCCCAGCAACTCTTGCACAGCCCGCAAATCGCTGCTGGATTGCAGCACATGGCTGGCAAATGAATGGCGCAACATGTGCGGATGAACCGGCGAGGCCAACCCCGCTTGCACGCCACGTTGGCGCAAGCGTTGCCAAATGGATTGCGCGGACAACCGCGTGCCATGTCGCCCAATGAACAAGGCGGTTTGATGTGCCGTGGCGGCTGTCAACCCCTCAGCCCGCACATGCAACCAAGCTTGCAGCGCTTTCAAGGCTTGCTCGCCCACTGGCACGCTGCGGCGCTTGCTGCCTTTGCCCAGCACGTGCGCCTCGCCATCTTGCAAATCAATCCAGCCTTTGGCTTGTGCGCTGGCTTGCACATCCAAGCCCACCAACTCGCCCACGCGCAATCCACAACCGTAGAGCAGCTCGACCAAGCAGGCGTCACGGCATTCCAACCACGGATCGGCCAACTCGGAAGAAGCCGTGAATTCGGCCAATTGCACCGCATCGTCCACGCTCAAGGCTTTGGGTAAGGGCTTGGGCGCTTTGGGTGCGCGCACATCTTGCACGGGGTTGCTGGCCATGAAGCCTTCTCGACCCATCCAGACATAAAACCCGCGCCAACCCGACAAAATCAAGGCAATGCCGCGACCTGTTCGACCTTGGCTGTGCATCTGTGCCACCCAACGCCGAATGTGCGCGGTGTGCACTTGATCCAAAGCTATGCCTGCGTCTTGGGCGTTTTGGCTGAGTTTTTCTAAATCGAGGGTGTACAGCGCCAAGGTGCGCTCGGCCAAGCGTTTTTCATAACGCACATGGTCAAGGTAGCGTGCAACCCAATCCACTGCATTCAACGCAAGTGCGACAAAGCGGCGCTGGCCAAGTCACCCAAGCGCTCAAGAAACGCTGTGCCCATGCCTTCGTGGTAACGCTGTGGATCGGGCGAGGCCAACACCAGCAAGCCCACCACTTCGCGCTCATCTGTGGCGTGCGCAGGGTCTTGCGACTTGGCGGCACGCAAAGGAATCAAGGCCAAGGACTGCGCAGCCTGTGGATCGGCCAACCAGCGCACAGCATCCACGCCGTTGTTGAGGCCCACATAAGGATGGGTCAAGCCTGCGGCAAAGCTTTTGACGCTTGCGCTTACATCGGCGGCAAAGGGTTCAATTTGAAACGCTTCGGCCACGCCCCAAACCTTGATGGCCACTTGCGGCACCATGAATTCATGCGCAATGCCGTCGGCGATGACATGCGGCAAATCGCGAGCGTTGGTGGTCATGAGCAAATTTTTGACCCAATGCTGTTGGCGATCCAACAGAACTTCGTTTTCTGTGCCGTGGCGCATCATGTCCATCAAGCGCAACTCCAGCACGCGGATTTTGTCGCGCAGCATTTCTGCTTGTCGCTCTTGCAGGCTGACAGCGCGTTGTCCGTGTGGACTGGTCAGCTTGACCGCAGCCAACAACTCGGCATGGCGTTCAAAGAAATCAGGCGTATTGACCAAGAAATTGGCAATGTCATCTTCAGTGATGGGGTTCATTTCGGGTTGTTTCATAAGTTGTCTGGAATTTCAATTTCGCCTTGAAAAACGGTGGTGGCAGGCCCCGTCATCCACACCGATTGGCCTTGGCCTGCCCACTCGATTGTCAAATCACCGCCGCGGGTGTGCACCAACACGCTGGCGTCCAGCAGCCCCCAGCGAATACCGGCCACCACGGCCGCGCAAGCGCCAGTGCCGCAGGCCAAGGTTTCGCCCGCACCGCGTTCAAACACGCGCAAACGCACCTCTGCACGGTGAAGAATTTGCATGAAGCCCGCATTGACTCGGTTGGGAAATGCAGGGTGATGCTCGATCAACGGCCCTTGCGTCAACACGGCATCGGTCTGGATGTCATGGACCAACTGCACGGCATGCGGATTGCCCATCGACACCACGCCAAGCTGCGGCGTGTCGCCGTTGCTCAAGGTCAACTGCCAAGTGGTGGGGTTGATGGCTTGCGCGTATTGGGGGGCAAACGGGACTTGCGGCAAATCCAACACGGGCGCGCCCATGTCAACGCGCACGCGGCCATCGGGCAGTTCTTGGAGTTCGATCACGCCACCGTGCACTTTGACGCGCACCTGGGTTTTATCGGTCAACCCTTGTTCCCGCACAAAACGGACAAAACACCGCGAGCCGTTGCCGCATTGCTCCACCTCGCCGCCATCGGCGTTGTGAATCACGTATTCAAAATCAACATCGGGTTGTGGCGCGGGACGCACCGTCAAAATTTGATCGGCACCCACACCAAAATGGCGATCTGCCAGAAATCGATACTGCGCAGGCGAGAGCGTGTGGCGCTGACGGGTTTCGTCCAGCACCACAAAATCGTTGCCTGCTCCTTGCATTTTGGTAAAGCGAATTCGCATCCCCCGATTATCGACCAGTGCCTGTCGCCCAAAAGTCAAGCGCCAAAGGGCGCTGGGTTTATGCTCTTGGCACTTTTAAACACACCACTTTCGAGGTCATGGCCATGCGCATTCCTGCTTGGACGGCACAACAACATCCACAACCCGCCGACTTGGTCGATGCCATCTTGGCGCGACGCGGCGGCGAACTCATCAACCTTGACCGCGCCTTGCTGTGGAGCGAGCCCGTGGCGCGAGGCTGGAATGTGTATTTGAAAAATGTGCGCACCGGTTTGTCCGCCAGCCGCAAACTGTGCGAGCTGGGCATTTGCACCGTTGCTTTGCTCACAGGCGCGCACTACGAATACCACCACCACGCGCCCGACTTTTTAACCGCGGGCGGCTCCGCTGCTGAATTGGCCGCACTCAACCAAGTCGTGCAAGGCGACGCCACACAAACCGTGACGCATCCAGACTTGGGTGACGTTGAACGGTGGGTGGTGCAGTACGCAGCCCAAATGACGCTTCGGGTTCAAGTTGACGATGCGGTGTTCAATGCTTTGAAAAACCATTTCAGCACCACCGAGTTGGTTGAACTGACCACGGCCATCGCCACTTACAACATGGTGGCGCGCTTGTTGGTGGCGCTGGGCATCACACCCGAAGGCGAGCCAGCGCGTTGAGCGCCCACCTCACTCGGCTTTGATGCCGTTTTCTTTGACCACTTTGGCCCAGACGTCCATTTGGTGGTCGATGAAAGTTTTGGCTTGCTCGACGCTGCCGCCAGTCACGTCAATGCCTTGGGCGTCGAGTTTTTTGGCAACTTCAGGATCTTTGAGCACTTTGTTGAGCTCAAGGTTCATGCGCTTGACGATTTCTGGGGGCGTTTTAGAAGACGCCAACACCGCCCACCAAGCGGGCGCTTCAAATCCGGGATAACCGTTTTCGGCAATCGTGGGCACATTGGGCAAGTCGGCCGCGCGTTTGCTGCTGGTCACGGCCAAGGGGCGCATGCGGCCACTGTCGATGTGAGGCTTGGTCACAAACACCGAGCCAATCGACAAGGGCACGTGTCCCGCCACCGCATCGCTCATCAAAGGGCCACCGCCTTTGTAAGGCACATGCGTCCACTCCACGTGGGCATCACGCGCCAGCAAAGCCATGGCCAAGTGACCCAAGCTGCCGTTGCCAATGCTGCCAAAGCTCACGTTTTTCTTGGCTTTGGCCGCAGCAATCACATCGGCGAATGTTTTGTATTCTGAATTGACATTGGTGGCCAACACCATGGGCGAAGTGCCCACCAAGACCAGCGGGATCAAATCTTTTTTGCTGTCATAACTCAAATTGGGATTGAGGCTGGGGTTGACGCCATGCGTGTCAAACACCACGGCAAAGGTGTAGCCATCGGCGGGGGCTTGCACAACGGCTGCGGTGCCAATTGCACCCGACGCGCCTCCACGGTTTTCCACAATCACGGTTTGTCCCAAATGCTGTTGCAAGGGTTGCGCCAAGATGCGCGCGACTTGATCGACCGAGCCGCCCGGTGGAAACACCGCAATCAAGCGAATCACTTGTTTGGTCGGCCAAGCATTGGGCGCGGTTTGCGCCTGTGCTTGCGGCATGACGGTCAACGCAGCCCATGAGGCGCTGATCGCCAAGGCCGACATCCAACGACGTGTTTGCATTTCAAAACTCCCAAAATAATTGACCTTTTCAGAATTGTTAAGCCAGCCACGCAGCACTTGCTTGCGGCTTATACGCATCGGGTAAACGCTGATGCCCGTCTCTTCATAATTGAACAATGCCTCGTTCCACCCAACTCCTGCACCCTCGCCGTGAAGCGGCCACTCCCTTGTCTGCGGCCACGGTGCTGCTGTTGCGCGATGGCCCGCAAGGCCTGGAAGTGCTGATGACACGCCGCGCCATGAGCGCCAGCTTTGCACCCGGCGCTTATGTGTTTCCAGGCGGCGGTGTCGACGCCGCCGATGCCCACAGCCATCCTTACGCCAAACGACGCAGCACCCAAAGTGATGTGCACCTGACCCAAGCAATTGCGGCCATCCGAGAAAGTTTTGAAGAACTGGGCGTTTTGTTGGCACGCCACAGCGACGCACGCTTGGCCGATGCCCAAGACATTGCAGCGCTGGATCGCAAGGCCAGTGCCGCGCAATTTGCCACCCAATGTCACGCACGCGGCTTGCAACTTTGCGCCGACGAAGTGTTTGTTTTGGCGCACTGGATCACCGATCGCGATTTGCCACGTCGCTTTGATGTGCCGTTTTTGGTCGCGCGCATGCCGCCAGAACAAACGCCCGTGGCCGATGAAAAAGAACAATTCGAACCCGTTTGGATTCGGCCTGCCGATGCCCTGGCGCGTCATGCACAAGGCAACTTCTTCATCATCTTTCCCACCATCCGCACTCTGGAACGCTTGCAAAGTCACGCCAGTGTGGACAGCGTGATGGCCGCTTGTGCCAATGAAACACCTTGGTTCACCAGCTGTCCCCGGGCAGGTTGGTTGCATGGCAAGGAAGCACGCTACATGGAGCACGAGCCACCCTTTGGCGAACTCGCGCTGACGTGTCCCGATGGACAAATGCTGCATCACCTCGATTGGCAAACCGAACAACCTGTGGCGCTGACAAAAAACGTGCAACGCCTGACCGCACCCAATCCCGGCGTCATGACGGGGCCCGGCACCAACAGCTACTTGGTGGGTGATCCCGACAGCGGCTACATCGCCATCGATCCCGGCCCCGCCGATCAAGAGCACCTGCAACGTTTGTGGCGCGCTGCGGGGGGAGACATTCGCTTCATCGTCTGCACCCATTCGCATCCCGACCACTCACCTGGCGCCAAACCATTACAAGCCCTGTGCCAACAACACGGCCATCGCCCGCCTGTGTTGGGTTTGTCCAGCGCGGCCACAGCCAGAGCAGCCAGCGAATTCACCCCCGATCGAGAACTCGGCGATGGCGAGTTGTTGGTGCTGCAAAGTCAAGATGCGCCGCACACTTTGCGCGTTGTCCACACGCCTGGCCATGCCGCCAACCATTTGTGCTTGGTGCTGGAAGAAGATGGCTTGCTATTTAGTGGCGACCACGTGTTGAATGGCAGCACCACCGTGGTGGATCCACCCGACGGCGACATGAACGATTACCTTGAGTCGCTGGACAAACTGCTGGCCGCGTGTGAACAAGACCACATCGAATTCATCTTGCCCGCGCATGGCTATGTGTTGGGCAATCTGTGGGGCGAGCCTTTTGATGCGCGCGCTTGCATCGATCGCCTCAAGGCGCATCGACTCCAACGTGAAGCCAAAATCTTGGCCGTCATGCAAGCGCATCCCGAGGGCAGTTTGGACGACTGGGTCAAACTGGCTTATGACGATGTGCCAGATCGCATGTGGCCCGTGGCCATGCGCTCATTGATGGCGCATGTGGCACGCATTCGCGCTGGATTGGCTTAGAAAAAGTGTGAAGTCCACCGATACGCCGGATTCTGTGCACCACGGTTGCCCGTGGCGTGACCGCCATTAATCTGGGCCGAGGGTTGCCCACTCGGCTCGGTGCTACCTACCCGCCAGCTCTGCGGAGCCACATCAACACTGGCCTACTTGGTATTGCTGCGCGTAGAGATTGCCCGTTTCACCCGCACTCAAGCGGCTCGTCTCTGTTGCTCTGATCCTCACCTCACGGTGGAGAGGTGTTACCTCCTACGCTGTCCTATGCAGTCCGGACGTTCCTCCAGTGCGCCCTTTCGGGACTAGCACCGGCGGCGGTCTGGTGAACTTCACGGGTGCGATTATCGCCGCTGGACCCCACGGAAGTTTGTGCAGTTTTCAGCGTCCTAAAATGTGGTGACATTTGCCCGATCACCACGGGCCACACTTGCCATGATTCGAATCTCTGAACTCAAACTCCCTTTGACAGCCGTCGCGTTTGAAGAACGCCGCGCGGCCGATGCGCCCGCCGAAACCGAAGCTGACCGCCAACTTCCGCCCCACCCCATCGCCGCGTTGCAACAACTCGCGGCGCAAACTTTGGGCATTGACACACAAGACATTGCCAGCTTGCAAGTGTTCAAACGCAGTTTTGATGCGCGCAAAAAAAATCTGCTGGTGGTCTACATCGTTGACCTCGCACTCAAAGACACCGCACAAGAATCTGCGTTGTTGACGCAACACGCGCACAACTCGCACATCCAAGCCACACCGAACATGACATGGACACCAGCGGTGCAGGCCCCAGCCGATTGGGGACAACACGCCGGTGCGCGACCCGTGGTGATTGGTTTTGGTCCATGCGGCATGTTTGCGGCCCTGACCTTGGCGCAAATGGGACTCCAACCCATCGTGATCGAACGCGGCACCACCGTGCGTCAGCGCACCAAAGACACTTGGGGACTGTGGCGCAAAAAAGTGCTCAACACCGAAAGCAATGTGCAGTTTGGCGAAGGCGGAGCAGGCACGTTTTCAGATGGCAAGCTGTACAGCCAAATCAAAGATCCGCGCCACTTAGGTCGCAAGGTGCTGGACGAGTTTGTGCGATTTGGCGCGCCCGAAGATATTTTGTTTGCAGCGCATCCGCACATTGGCACGTTCAAACTGGTCAAAGTGGTCGAAGGGCTGCGCGAAGAAATCATTCGCTTAGGCGGTGAAGTGCGGTTTGAACAACGCGTGGTCGACGTGCAGTACGAAACCATCGACCACCAACGCCAACTGCGCGCCTTGGTGGTGCTTGATGCAGCAACACAAACGCGCTACACCTTGCCAACCTCAGCAGCGGTGCTGGCCTTGGGGCACAGCGCGCGCGATACGTTTGTCATGCTGCACCGCCATGCCGTGGCGATGCAGGCCAAACCGTTTTCTGTGGGCGTTCGCATCGAGCATCCCCAAAGCGTGATTGATCGCGCACGTTGGGGACAACACGCGGGTCACGCGTTGCTTGGCGCGGCCGATTACAAATTGGTGCATCACGCCGCCAACGGTCGCGCGGTTTACAGCTTTTGCATGTGCCCGGGCGGCACCGTGGTGGCAGCCACCAGCGAAGCCGGTCGTGTGGTGACCAACGGCATGAGCCAATACTCACGCAGCGAGCGCAATGCCAACGCGGGCTTGGTGGTGGGCATTGATCCGCGCGACTATCCGCGCGATCCTGCCGTTTTCGAAGTCGAACTCGGACAAGACGCCAGCAACACCGTGCGCCATGACACGCACGATGCACTCGATGGTTTTCATCCCCTCGCCGGTTTGGTGTTGCAACGCCAACTCGAAGCCCATGCCTATGTGCTGGGTGGCAGCAACTACGAAGCGCCCGCGCAGCGAGTCGGTGATTTTCTAGCCCATCGCGCCTCCACATCGCTGGGCAGCGTGCAGCCTTCTTACAAACCCGGCGTGAAAATGACCGCGTTAGATTCGGCCCTGCCCGATTACGCCATCGCAGCCATGCGTGAAGCCATTCCGGTGTTCGGACAAAAAATCAAAGGGTTTGACATGGGCGACGCTGTCATGACGGGCGTGGAAACCCGCACGTCGTCGCCGCTGCGCATTGACCGGGACGACCACAGCTTACAAAGCCCCACCTTGGCGGGGCTCTACCCTGCGGGCGAAGGCGCTGGCTACGCGGGAGGCATTTTGTCGGCGGGGGTGGACGGCATCAAAGTGGCAGAAGCTGTGGCGCGTCAACTGCTTTGCCCCTAAAACCCCAAGGATTGGGCCGCACGGCGAACCTGACACAATTCGCTTTTCGTGCATTTTTATTGCGATCAGGAGACACCCATGAAAGCTCAAAACGTTTTAGAAACCATCGGCAACACGCCCCACATTCGCATCAACCGCTTGTTTGGCCAAACCCATCAGGTGTGGATCAAGTCTGAACGCACCAACCCCGGTGGCTCCATCAAAGATCGCATTGCTTTGTCGATGGTTGAAGCGGCTGAAAAATCAGGCGCACTCAAGCCCGGTGGCACCATCATCGAGCCCACCTCGGGCAACACAGGCGTTGGCCTGGCGATGGTCGCCGCAGTCAAAGGCTACAAACTGGTGTTGGTCATGCCCGACAGCATGTCCATCGAACGCCGGCGTTTGATGTTGGCCTACGGTGCCACCTTTGATTTGACGCCCCGCGAAAAAGGCATGAAAGGCGCCATCGCCCGTGCCGAAGAACTCGCAGCACAAACCCCAGGCGCATGGATTCCACAACAATTTGAAAATCCCGCCAACATCGACGTGCACGTGCGCACCACCGCGCAAGAAATTCTGGCCGATTTCCCCAACGGCGTGGATGTGCTGATCACCGGCGTGGGCACGGGCGGCCACCTGAGCGGCACAGCCAAAGTGCTCAAAGCCAAATGGCCTCAACTCAAGGTGTATGCGGTGGAGCCCACGGCTTCGCCGGTCATCTCTGGAGGCGCACCTGCACCGCACCCCATTCAAGGCATTGGCGCTGGATTCATCCCCAAAAACTTGGAGACCGGTTTGCTCGATGGTGTGATTCAAGTCGAAGCAGAAGCCGCGCGCGAGATGGGCCGACGCAGTGCTTGCGAAGAAGGTTTGTTGGTGGGCATCTCTTCGGGTGCCACGCTGGCTGCCATCGCACAAAAATTACCTGAAATCGCCCACGGTGCCACCGTGCTTGGCTTCAACTACGACACGGGCGAGCGCTACTTGTCGGTTGACGGCTACTTGCCAAGCTAAGTGTTACCAACACCCAAGGCTTGTATGCGCGTGTTGAGCCTCATCCCACCGATGACGCAACTCAACACGCCCTACCCGTCCACGGCTTACTTGACCGGATTTTTACGCAGCCAAGGCGTGGACGCGGTGCAAGATGATTTGGCACTCCAATTGGTGCTGCACATCTTCACGCCGCAAGGTTTGGATCGCATGCGCACGCAAGCGTTGGCCTTGCCCGAAACTGCACGTTCGGCCAGCGTCAATTTCTTTTTGGACTACTTTGACGACTACCGCAGCACCATCGCCCACACGATGGCTTTTTTGCAAGGTCGTGACGCCACGCTCAACCACCGCATTGCTGGGCGCGGTTTCTTGCCCGAAGGGCCACGTTTTGCTGCACTCGATGCCTACGAGGGCTTAGACGACAACGCCGATTCACTCGCCTGGGCCTTTGGTGCGCTGGGACAAACCGACCGCGCGCGTCACCTTGCCACACTCTACTTGAACGACTTGGCCGATGTGCTGCGCGATGCCGTCGATGACCGCTTTGAGTTCGTGCGTTACGCCGAATCACTGGCCAGCAGCCAAGCCAGCTTCGATCCCTTGGCTCAAGCCTTGGCCGCACCCAACACTTGGGTCGACGATGTGTTGCAACAGCTCACGCGCGAGAGCGTGGCCAAACATCTACCGCAATTGGTTTTGTTGTCGGTGCCTTTTCCAGGTGCGATGTACGCAGCCTTGCGCATGGCGCAAACCCTCAAAGCGGATTTCCCGCACGTGCGCATTGGCATGGGAGGCGGTTTTGTCAACACCGAATTGCGCCAACTCAAAGAGCCCCGGTTGTTTGACTTTGTGGATTTCGTCACCTTGGACGCTGGCGAGCGCCCTGTCATGTGTTTGGTCGAGCACGTGCAAGGTGCGCGCAGCCAACAACGCTTGGTTCGCACTTTTGTGCGCGACGAGGCGGGACAAGTTCGCTACATCCACTGGCCCGAACCCGATGTGCCGTTCGAAAACATCGGCACGCCCACTTGGGACGGTTTGCCCCTGGATCAGTACTTGTCGCTGCTGGACATGCTCAACCCCATGCACCGACTGTGGAGCGATGGCCGTTGGAACAAACTCACCATCGCCCACGGTTGCTATTGGAAAAAATGCAGCTTTTGCGATGTGAGCTTGGACTACATCAGCCGCTACGAAACGGCCTCTGCCAGCGTGTTGGTCGATCGCATCCAAGCCATCGTGGCAGAAACCGGACAAACCGGTTTTCATTTTGTTGACGAAGCCGCGCCCCCCAAAGCCCTCAAAGCCCTGGCCGAAGAACTGTTGCGCCGGCGTGTGCAAATTTCTTGGTGGGGCAACATTCGTTTTGAAAAAACCTTCACCCCTGAACTGGCCGAACTGCTGGCACAAAGCGGCTGCATTGCCATGTCGGGCGGCTTGGAAGTGGCCTCAGACCGTTTATTGGCATTGATGAAAAAAGGCGTCAGCGTTGAACAAGTGGCGCGCGTGACCAAAGGTTTTGCCGATGCTGGCATTTTGGTACACGCTTACTTGATGTACGGATTTCCAACCCAAACCCTGCAAGACACCGTCGATGCGTTGGAGTACGTGCGCCAGTTGTTTGAAAACGGTTGCATCCAAAGCGGATTTTTTCATCGATTCGCTTGCACCGTGCATTCACCGGTGGGTCAAGATCCAGCGCACTATGGCATCTCGCTCATCCCCAATCCGCCCGTGACTTTTGGTGAAAACGACATCGGCTTTGTCGACCCCACCGGGACCGACCACGATTTACTCGGCCGTGGATTGAAAAAAGCAATTTACAACTTCATGCACGGCGTGGGTTTGGACACCGACGTGCGCGCTTGGTTTGATTTACCCAAAGGCGCGTGCCCCAAACCCAAGGTGTCAAGGCAAGCAATTTTTAAGGCGCTTGCTTGATGACCAACTAAGCCTGCAAGGCCGAAATCCTGTCTTGCAGCGGCGGATGCGAGGCAAACAACTTGCCCAAATCGCCTGTGATGCCCATGGCTGCGACGTTGCTGGGCAAAGCGCCTGCTTGCATCTGACCCAAGCGGGACAACGCATTGATCATGGGTTGTCGGCTTCCCAACAGTTGGGCAGACCCTGCGTCGGCTCTGAATTCGCGCTGGCGACTGAACCAGGCCACGATCATGCTCGCCACAAATCCCAACACGATGTCCAGCACGATGCTGGTGACGTAATAGCCCATGCCTGGACCACTCGATTCTTCGTCGTTTTTGCGCAGCATGCTGTCCACGAAATAACCAATGACGCGACTCAAGAAGACCACGAAGGTGTTGAGCACGCCTTGGATCAAAGTCAGCGTGACCATGTCGCCATTGGCGATGTGGGCAATTTCATGGCCGAGCACAGCCTCCACTTCTTCGCGTGTCATGCCACGCAACAGCCCAGTGGACACCGCCACCAAAGCCGAGTTTTTGAAAGCGCCCGTGGCAAAAGCGTTGGGATCGCCCTCATAAATTGCCACCTCGGGCATGGCAATGCCGGCGCGCTCAGACAAGCGGCGCACGGTGTCCAAAATCCACGCCTCGTCGGCATTGCTGGCCTGTGTGATGACCTGCGCGCCGGTCGACATTTTGGCCATCCACTTGCTCAGCAGCAGCGAGATGAACGCGCCACCAAAACCCATCACCATGGCAAAGCCCAACAAGGCCGTCAGGTTCAAGCCATTGGCCGTGAGATAACGGTTCACCCCCAACACACTGGCCACCACGCCCAACACCAACATGATGGCCAAGTTGGTTGCGATGAACAAAATCACTCGTTTCATATCAATCCTTTCAAGCGGCGCCGACAAATGACCGCAATCAGAATATATAAGTACTCATTTTCAAATTTCAAGTGATCAAATCACGCGCCAAGGCAAGGACTCGCCCGAGCGCAGCGGCTTGAGTTGGGCATCGCCAAATGCAAAACTTTCGGCAGGCGTCCAACGCTCGCGGCGCAAGGTCAAAGTGCCTGTGTTGCGCGCTAGCCCATAAAAATCAGCGCCATTGAAGCTTGTGAAAGCCTCCAGCTTGTCCAATGCATTCGCGTTATCAAACGCCTCGGCGTACATCGGCATGGCCGCGTGGGCGGTGTAGCAACCCGCGCAGCCGCTGGCGTGTTCTTTGAGGTGTGCCGGATGTGGCGCGCTGTCTGTGCCCGCAAAAAACTTGGCCGAACCGCTTGTGGCGGCTTGCACCAAGGCCAGACGATGCGTTTCGCGCTTGAGCACTGGCAAACAATAAAAATGAGGACGCACCCCACCCGTAAAGATTGCATTGCGGTTGTAGAGCAAGTGATGCGCGGTGATGCTTGCTGCCGTGAACGCATCGCTTTGCGCCACATATTGCGCGGCTTCGCGGGTCGTGATGTGTTCAAACACGACTTTGAGCTCTGGAAAATCTCGGCGCAAAGGAATAAGTTGTGTGTCAATGAACACGGCTTCGCGGTCAAACAAATCGATCTCACTGGCGGTCACCTCGCCGTGAACCAGCAGCAGCAAACCCGCACGCTGCATGGCTTCTAAGGTTTTGTAGGTTTTGCGAATGTCGGTCACACCCGCATCGCTGTTGGTGGTGGCACCTGCGGGGTAGAGTTTGAGCGCGACCACGCCCGCGTCTTTGGCGCGGGCAATTTCGTCCGCGGGCAAGTTGTCGGTCAAATACAAGGTCATCAGCGGCTCGAAAGCAAGGCCCGATGGCACGGCGGCCAAGATGCGTTGCTTGTAGTCGAGCGCTTGCGCCGCGGTGGTCACCGGCGGCTTCAAGTTGGGCATGATGAGGGCACGGGCAAATTCGGCCGCAGTGTGCGGCACAACCGTGTTCAAAGCGGCGCCGTCGCGCACATGCAAGTGCATGTCGTCGGGGCGGGTGAGGGTGATTTCTTGTGTCATCCCCCGATTATCTTCGTCAATGCTGCAAGATTTTGTTCAAGAACTCTTTGGTGCGCGGCTGACGGTTTTCGGGGTGGCTGAAAAACTCATCGGTGCTGCAGTCTTCCAAAATCTTGCCGCCCACATCCATGAAAATCACGCGGTTGCCCACTTTGCGGGCAAAGCCCATTTCGTGAGTGACGCACATCATGGTCATGCCTTCGTGGGCCAAATCGACCATCACATCCAGCACTTCGCCCACCATTTCAGGATCCAGCGCCGAGGTCGGCTCGTCAAACAACATGACGATGGGATCCATGCTCAAAGCGCGGGCAATCGCCACGCGTTGCTGCTGCCCGCCCGAGAGTTGGCCTGGGAATTTGTCTTTGTGCGCCATCAAGCCCACGCGCTCCAGGTATTTCAAACCGTGAGCGCGCGCCTCTTCCTCGCTGCGCCCCAACACTTTGACTTGGGCAATGGTCAGGTTTTCTGTCACGGACAGGTGTGGAAACAGTTCGAAATGCTGAAACACCATGCCCACGCGGCTGCGCAGCTTGGGCAAGTCGGTGTCCTTGCCGTGAACGGCCACACCGTCGACAAAAATCTCGCCTTGCTGAAAAGGCTCCAGCGCATTGATGGTCTTGATCAAGGTGGATTTACCCGAGCCCGAGGGCCCACACACGACGACAACTTCGCCTTTTTGAATGAGTGTCGAGCAGTTGTTGAGCACTTGCACCGGCCCATACCATTTGGAAACATTTTTCAATTCAATCACGATGCGCTCCCCGCAAGCCCCTAGGCTCAACGAATAATTGCGATGCGCGCTTGCAAGCGTCGCACCAAGGCCGAGAGGCCAAAACAAATCACAAAATAAACCACAGCGGCCAGCAAATACACCTCTTCGACGTGTCCGTAAATCTTGCCTGCCGTCACAAAGCCTTTGAGCAAGTCGTAGGCGCCAATGGCATAGACCAACGAGGTGTCTTGGAACAAGATGATGGTTTGCGTCAACAGCACAGGCAGCATGTTGCGAAAGGCTTGCGGCAAGACAACCAAGCGCATGTTTTGCGCATAACTCATGCCCAAGGCTTGTCCTGCAAACACCTGCCCGCGTGGTATCGACTGAATCCCTGCGCGCATGATTTCACTGAAAAAAGCCGCTTCAAACGCCACGAAGGTGATGAAGGCTGAAATTTCAGCGCCAATCGAGCGTCCGATCAAAAACGGGATCAGCAAAAAGAACCACAAAATCACCATGACCAGCGGAATCGAGCGCATGGTGTTGACGTAAGTGACCGCAGGCCACATCAACATTTTTTTGCCCGACAAGCGCATGAGCGCCAACAAAGTGCCCAAGGCAATGCCACCCAAAGTGGCCACCACCGTCAACTCCACGCTGAAGGCAAAACCCTTGAGCACAAACTTGCTCAAAATGTCCAGGTCAATGAAAGAAAAGTCCAGATCGATCATCTTCAGTGCCCTCCGCCTGAAGCAGCAGAAAGTCCGGGCACTTGAATGCGTCGTTCGACCCAAGTCATCAACCGATTGATTGCAAACGCAGAAGCTGCATACAAGGCCGTCACGGCCAAGTAAACCTCAATGCCACGCGATGTTTCTTCTTGCACTTGCATGGCGTACATGGTGAGTTCGGCGATGGACACCGCAAATGCGACCGAGGAGTTTTTGAGCAAATTCATCGACTCGCTGGTCAGCGGCGGCCAAATGATGCGAAACGCCATCGGCAACAAAATATAGCGGTACGACTGCCAAGTGGTGAACCCCATGGCCATGGCCGCGTAGCGTTGACCCCGTGGCAAAGCCTGAATGCCCGCCCTCACCTGCTCAGCGATGCGAGCAGAGGTGAAAAACCCCAAACCCAACACCACCAACGCAAACCCAGGCACTTGCTGCAAAGCCGGAAAGAGCTTGGGCAGCACAAAATACCAAATGAAAATTTGCACCAACACAGGAATGTTGCGAAACAGCTCCACCCAAGCGTTGGCCAGACGGCTCAAAACGGGGCTGTTGGGCAAGGTGCGCAACGTGCCCATCAAAGCACCCACGACCATGGCCACCAGCCACGCGCTCAAAGCAACCGACAGCGTCCACCCCCACGCATCGAGCATCCACTCTAGGTAGGTGCGGCCGCTGCCGTCGTCGTCTAAAAAGAATTGCCAGTCCAGCGTCATGCGGATTTATTTCTTGGCGTAGTCTTCAACAGGCTTGTCGTTGGGGTTGGCCCAAAGTTGCTTGTTGTTTTCGCTGGCAGGCATGTTCAAACGGGCATTCTTGGGTGGAATGGGTTGAACAAACCATTTGTCGTACAGCTTGGCCAGTTCGCCGGATTTGGCCAATCCCACGATGGTGTCATCGGCCAATTTTTTGAAGGCTGGATCATCCTTGCGCAACATGATGGCAATGGGCTCGACACTCAAAACTTCGCCCACGATTTTGTAATCGGCTGGGTTTTTGCTGTTGGCGATGTTGCCAGCCAAGATTTGGCTGTCCATCACAAACGCGTCGGCGCGGCCTGATTCGAGCAGCAAGAAGCTGTCGGCGTGGTCTTTGCCATACACCTCTTTGAAATCAATGCCCGTGGCGCGTTCGTGCTTACGCAACAGCTGCACAGACGTTGTGCCCGTGGTGGTCGCCACGTTTTTACCGTTGAGCTGAGTAATGCTGTTGATGCCCGAGTTGGCATGCACAGCGGTGCGAACTTCTTCCACGTAAGTGGTGTCCGCAAATGCCACGTCTTTTTGACGCGCCATGTTGTTGGTGGTCGAGCCGCATTCAATGTCAACGGTGCCGTTTTGCACCAAAGGAATTCGGTTTTGTGACGTCACAGACACGTACTTGACTTCCAATTTTTTGCCAATTGTTTTTTCCAAATTCGCAATGATGCGTTGGCAGATTTCAACGTGGTAACCCACGTATTTGCCGTCACCCAAGGTGTAAGACAACGCGCCAGACGAATCGCGCACACCCATGGTGATGGAGCCTGCTGCTTTGGTTTTGGAAATCGTGTCATTGGCTTGCGCAAATACAGAACCAGCGAGAGAGGCAAGCAAACACACGGTGAACAATTGCTTTTTCATTGGGGACTCCTTGAAAGCATTAACACAATCAAATCATTCTAAAGACTTGAACGACCGGCTTTGCACCGTGTTTTCCACATAAAAAGGCCGTTACTTCGCCGCTTTTGTAGCTATTTTCAAATAAAGTTGATTTTGCAGCTTTGCCATTGCCTCCCAGCTTTGCGATTGCGCCCAAGTCCGCGCCTGCTGCGACATGGCTTGATCCACAACGGGGGACAAAACGTGTTCAATTTTTGCGGCCAACTCCTGCGAATCTTTGGGATTTTGCAAAATCAAGGCGTTTTGGCCATCGCTCAAGCTGGCGGCGATGCCGCAATAGGTGGCACCTGAGACCACCACGGGCAAACTGTGCGCCATGGCTTCGAGCACCACCATGCCAAAGGTGTCTTCCAAAGTCGGATGCACCAACACATCACACGCGGTGTAGAGCTGCGCCATGTTTTTGACCACGCCCACATCCAACACACGGTGCTTCAAAGCTGGCGTGACCAGCTGCTGCCAAACCCCACGCGGATTGGCAGCGCCCGCCACGACCAAGACCACGTCCTCGGGCAAGCTCGACAACGCGGCCAATGCAGTAGGCAAGCCTTTTTTTTGCGCATCGTTGCCCACCCACAACAACACCTTGGCTGGCGGCGCAATGCCCAAAACGTCCCGCGCCTGCATGCGTGCGGTTTGACGGGCTGAAGCATCTAACGCATCCGGCAGCTCCACCCCAGGCGCAATCGTGACCACTCGGTCTGGCGGGCAGCGCAAGGCGTTGACCATCAAGGCGTTGAGCGGCTCTGAAACCGCGACAACATGGCGGTCTGCCGTTGGCCAAAAACGAAATTTCTCCAACAGCCAGTACGTCAAAAGTCGGGGGCTGGTCAGAATCGACAAGCATTTCAGCGCTTTTTTCGCCATCGATTTGCCCGCGAACAATTGATGCGACAGCGGAATCACATGCACCGTTTGCACGTTGCCGCGCCACGTGTTTTCATGCGAATGCACGATGTCAAAACCGCGTCGGGTGTACCAAGCCGTGCAAACCGCATACAGCAGTTGGTTGAGAAATCGAGGTTTTTCAAACCAATGCGCAATCTGTGTGTAGCGCACGCCAGGCAAGCGGTGCTCGATTTTTTGCGCGAACACGTGAAAGTCGTGATCGCGCGCCAAGGCCTCAACCATGGCCACAGCGTAATGCTCTGCGCCACCGCCCGTGATGGTGAAATTGCGATGCAACACCGCGATTTTCAAGCGACGTGGGTGCGAATTGGCCATCAATGCGAGTCCTCATAAGCGGTCAACAGCTTCAACAAAAACTGCGGCCAGTAAGTCGAACGCACCACGGGCACCCGGGGCAAATCAAACAAATTCGCATCCGATGGCGTCACGGCAACCCGCCCACGCAAGGTGGTAGTCGCCGCCTCATAACCCGCCCAACGGGCAGCTTGTGCGTGTTCGGGTCCATAAATACCGAACGGGTAGCAAAACTGTGTCACGGCGCTACCCAGTTGCGTTTCGAGGTCGGTTTTGCTGTCAGCAATTTCGCGCTGCGCATCCACGTCTGTCAGCGTTTTGAGGTTGGCATGGGTTTGGGTGTGCGAGCCGATTTCTTGCCCGCCCGCGTGCCAAGCACGCAAAGCTTCCCAATCCATCAGGGCTGCGCTGGGAACGCCCAAATCGTCATCCCACACATTGGTTTGCCCAACCCGCTGACTGACGATGTAGCACGTTGACGAAAACCCGTGTCGCTGCAAAACCGGCAAGGCATGGCGCAAATTGTTGGCATAGCCATCGTCAAAAGTAATGCCCACCACACGTCCAAACTTTTCGCCGCGCAAATAGGGCATCAAAGCGCTCATGCTCAAGCCCTGAAATCCCAGGCACTTGAGCCAAGCCATCTGCCGCGCAAAAGCAGCCGGCGACACATACAAACTGCGCATGGGCGTTCCCTTGGCAGGAGCCAAGTCAATTTGGTGGTAGGTGAGAATAGGGATCGAGCGGGAGCGCATGGGTGAATTAGACCAAATAAAAACCCCGCCACTCTTGCGAGCGACGGGGTTTAAGACTTTCAATCTTTAACTGGCTAAGCCAGCTTCAGATTAGAAGTTGACTTGAACGCCAGCAGCAGTTTTGGTCTGTTTAGCAACAGTTGAGTTAAGCGTTTGACCATCGATGGTGTAAGAGCTGTAACGAGCGTACACGGTTGTGTTTTTGCTCAAAGCGTAGTCCAAGCCCAAACCAGTGATGGATTGGTTGGCTTTGGCTGATGAGTTGTCGTTGTTTTTAGCAACTTGACCCAACAATGTTGTTGCGCCCATTGTGTAGGTAGCTGCGTAGAACGAACCAGAGTTGTCAGCGCCAGCAGCGCCTTTCACTGCAGATTCAGTGTGGCCGCCAACGATCACTTTGGCAGCGCCAAATGTGTAGCTGGCGTTGTAGCTGGTCAACACGTTGTTCACTGTGTTAGCAGCGCCAGAAGCAGCTTTGTATTGTGTCAAAGCAGCAGTCACAGGACCGTTAGCGTAGAAAGCGCCGATGTCGTCAACTGCGCCAACTTGAGTCACGCCTCCAACAGCAGCATTAGCAACGCCCAGAGAGGCAGCAGCATTAGCGTCAGCATTTTGACCAAAAGTGTGCCCCCAAGCCAATGTCAAACCACTGAACACAGGTGATGTGTAGTTCACAGTTTGGCTGTTACGCACGTGAGCTGAGCCCATCACGCCTTCGCCGAAGCCAGAACCCAATTTAGTACCGAATGGGTTAGCA
>CAIYFE010000294.1 GCA_903925445.1 uncultured Burkholderiales bacterium
ATTGCTGCGCGGGGTGTTGAACGACTTGGTCGAAACCACAAGAAGCGCAACGCCCACGGTGTTGCTGACCACATTTCCACAAGAAGCTCACGGGTTGGGCTTGTTGATGGCCGAGTGCATGTTTGCGCTGCATGGCGCGCGTTGCGTCTCGTTGGGCACACAAACGCCTTTGCACGACATCGCCCAAGCCGTTGTGGCGCATCAGGCGCAAGTGGTGGCCCTGAGTTTCAGCGCCAGCATGAATCCCAAGCATGTGTTGGACGGCTTGGTGGAGTTGCGACAAAGAATTGCGCCCGAGGTTCAAATTTGGGCGGGCGGACGCAATCCGGTCTTGCAACGCCGAGAGCAATCGCAGGCTTTGGTGCTCAACAGCCTCGAACAGATCGGACATGCGCTGCAAAACTGGCGGGAGTCACAGCCAGCGCGCCCCTAAAATCTTGGCTCTATGGCCCATCACGACACCTCCGCGCACACCCCGCCAGGGCTGCCCAGCTTCTACCAAAAACTTTGCCACCGCGATCAAGCGGCGCGGCGCATCGAAACGCTGAAAAACAAAGGCCCCGTGGTGTTCACCAACGGCGTGTTTGATGTGTTGCATCGCGGCCATGCCACCTACTTGGCACAGGCTCGAGCGCTCGGTGCAAGTTTGGTGGTTGCAGTCAACAGCGACGCCTCTGCCAAGCGCTTGGGCAAAGGCCCCGATCGACCACTCAACAACCAAGACGACCGCGCTGCGCTGATTGCCGCGTTGGAATCGGTGGACTTGGTCACTTGGTTTGAAGAAGACACGCCGCTGGCCTTGATTGGTGAACTGCGGCCAGACATCTTGGTCAAAGGTGGCGATTACGACATGCGCAAATTGGCCGAGACTGCTTTGGTCGAATCGTGGGGTGGCCGCGCCCAAGCCATTACTTTTGTTGACGGCTACTCCACCACGGCCTTGGTGCAAAAGATTCGCCAAGGCGGCTGAGCCACTGCAAAAAGCTTCAGGCCTGCGCGCCAAACACGGCGTGCCACAGCGCCAGCACCGCCGATTGTTCGCGCCCGCAAAGCGATTCTTGAACCTGCGTGGGCTGCTCATCCAAACGTGCATGGTGTTGAATTTTGCGCAGTTCGCGGTAGGCATTGGCGGCCGCTTCGGCCACGTCGCACGCCAACAAGCCGCAGCGCTGGGCGCGTTGCAACAAAGCAATGTTGCCCACGTTGTCGCTCAACTCGGCATGGGTTGCTGAGTGCGCCAAAACCAAAAACTGAACCGCAAATTCAACGTCCACCATGCCGCCTGGGCTGTGTTTGACGTCAAAGTAGCCGGCCTTGACCGGTCTGGCTTGGCGCAGTTTTTGACGCATGGCGATGATTTCTTGCGCCAACGCAGCGCGATCTCTTGGCGCATGGATCACGGTTTTGCGGATGTCTTCAAAGCGCTGCTGCATGGCCGCGCTGCCCAAGCAGCAGCGCGCGCGGGTCATGGCTTGGTGCTCCCAAGTCCACGCGGTGTTGCTGCCGCGTTGGGTTTGGTAATTGGCATACGCCTCAAAGCTGGTGACCAGCAAACCTGAATTGCCATTGGGGCGAAGCGCGGTGTCGATTTCGTACAAATCACCTTCGCCCGTTTTGACGGTCAACCAATTGATCAACTTTCGCACGAAGGCTGCATAAATTTCGCTGGCTTGTTCGTGATCGTCTTCGAACACAAACACGATGTCCAAATCGCTGCCGTAGCCCAGCTCTTTGCCGCCTAATTTGCCGTAACCCACAATGGCCAGTTGTGCTTGGTCGCGGTGGCGTTGCTTGAAGTGTTGCCAGACCCAGCGGCAAGTGACCTTGAGCAAAGTGTCGGCCAAGGCGCTCAAATCGTCGGCCACTTGCTCCACGCTCAGACACGACTCCACATCGCGCGCCAAGGTGCGAAAGGTTTCGCTGTGGTGCGCGCGTCGCAACAAATTCAACAGGTTTTCTTCATCGGCTTGACCGCTGTTTTTCAGTGCCGTGTGTCGCAACTCCAGCTCTTGCTCAAACGCTTGGGCGTCAAACCGCTCTTGCAGCATCTCGGCGCTGGCCAGCTCGTCAATCACGCCGGGGTGTTGCAACACATAACGCGCCGGCCAGCGCGCTGCTCCCAACAAACGCAGCAATTGCTCATGAATTTTGGGGCGCTCCATCAGCATCGCCAAGTAGCTTTCACGGCGCAGCAGCGGCTCCATCCAATCGCACCAACGCTGTGCCGCCTGCAAGGTGGCGCGGCCTTCGCAAACCATGCTTTGGGTGCGCTGGATGAGCTTGATGAGTCGCAATTTCGCGTCTTCGCGCAGGCTCAACATTCTGGGATGCTGCGCCCAAGCTTGCACATACGGACGCAACTCTTCTTGCACATGGGGCAACAAGCTCTCAAAGTCCAAGCACTGCGATGTCTCGCTTGGCCCGCAGCCTTTGCAGCCCGACTTGGCGGGCGGGTTGGCGTCGGTTGGCGCTTGACCAAGCAAGCGATCAAACTCGTGAGCCACGCGTTCACGATGGGCATCGAGCTGACTCAAAAAATCAGACGCATCGCCAAATCCCAAGGTCAATGCCATCCAATTCAAGTCGGCATCTTGCGTGGGCAGCGCGTGGGTTTGTTGGTCATCCAAGTATTGAATCCGATGCTCGACTTGCCGCAAGAAAACATAAGCCTCTTGCAGCGCTTGGGCGGTGTGAGCCGGCATGAGTTTGGCTTGCGCCAATCGCTCCAAGGCATGGAGCGTTGGGCGCGTGCGCAACTCGGGAAACTGCCCGCCGCGCACGACTTGGAGCAGCTGCACGGTGAATTCAATTTCACGAATCCCGCCGCGCGAGAGTTTGACATCGTTGCCGCGCTCGGGGCGACCCGCATTGCGTTTGGCCGAGTGTTGGCGAATTTGTTGATGCAACACGCGCAATGACTCGAACACGTTGTAGTCCAAGTAGCGCCGAAACACGAAGGGCAACACCGCATCGCGCAAGGGCTGCGCCTTGCCTCGTGCCAGCTGGGGCGCAACCACACGGGCTTTGAGCCAAGCAAAGCGCTCCCACTCGCGGCCCTGCACCAAGAAATACTCTTCCAAGGCGTCCAAAGACACAACGCTGGGTCCCGAGTTTCCGTTGGGGCGCAACGCCAAGTCCATGCGAAACACAAACCCGTGCTCGCGGGTGTCGCCCACCAAGCCAAACATCAGTTTGACGGCTTTGGCAAAGTATTCGTGATTGCTGATGCGCCCACGCCCATCGGCCAAACCCGTTGTTTGTCCGTCTTGGTCGTACACATAAATCAAATCGATGTCGCTGGAAACATTGAGTTCACGCGCACCCAGTTTGCCCATGCCGATGATCCACAACACGGCGCGTCCACCCGCTGGTGTTTGAGGGGCGCCGTGCGCGGCATCGAGTTGCGCCATGGCTGCGTGGTAGGCCTCATCCAAAGCCAACTCGGCCAACTCAGTCATGGCTTGGGTGACGGCGGACAACGCCAGTTGCTGCGCGCAATCGAGTTGCGCCAAGCGCTCAACCACCAACTGGCGCAAAACCCGCAAGGCGTCGGCCAAGGGGTAGCGTTGCAGCAAAACCGCCAAGCAAGCCTGCATGTTGGCTCGATTGGGTTGGCCTTGCGGTAAAAATGACAAATCTGCTTCGTATCGACGGCGAATGCGCTGCACAAAACGCGAATAAGCGCTCAAATCGTCCAAAGAGGGGGGGATAATTCCGCTCATAACGCCAAATTACCGATCTATAGCTGTTGTGTCAGGATTTTCTTTTTCATTGCGCCCCGTGCATTCACTGCTGAAAACCATCGGCATTCGTTTGCTGTGGGCGTTGATCAGCGCAACATTGTTGATTTGCATTTTGTGGGCTGGGTTGCATTGGCTGATTGTGCCGCGAATCGACGAGTTCAAGCCAGCCATTCAAGCGCAAGCCTCGCGGGCCTTAGGGTTACAAGTTCAGATTGGGAAAATTCAGCCTCAAGGCGGCTGGTGGGTGCCTTGGTTTGAAATCAACGACATTGTTTTGCTGGACGCACAAGGACGCGAAGCCTTGCGCTTGCCCCGCGTGTTGGCGGCTGTTTCGCCCCACTCGGTGATTCAGGCGCAGTTTGAACATTTGGTCATCGAGCGCCCCGAGCTGGATATTCGCAAAGACGCGCAAGGTCAAATCTGGGTGGCTGGGCTCAATACCCAAGTTCAAGGCGATGGCCAAGGTGCCAATTGGTTTTTTTCCCAGCCCGAATTTGTCGTGACGCAAGGCTTGGTGCGCTGGAAAGACGAAACGCGCGGCGGCAAAGATGCCGAAGTTTTGCAACTGTCGCAGGTCGATTTTTCAATGAAAAATCCAGCCAACACCCACCAGTTGCGCTTGGACTTCACGCCAGCACCCGAGTGGGGCGGTCGCATTTCTTTGCGCGCCAAGTTTCACCAACTGCCTTGGCACGATGCGGGTGAATTTGCCAGCTGGAGCGGGGAGTTGTTTGCTGACATGCCCCAAATCGACGTGTCCAACTTGCGTCACTGGATCACGCTTGACCACGGCCTTTCTTTGCAAAAAGGACGCGGTGGACTCAAGGTGTGGGCCGATGTCAGTAAAGGTGCTTGGACGGGCATCAACGCTGACATTGCGCTGGACGAAGTGGATGTGCGCTTGGGCGAAGATTTGAGCCAACTCAATTTGCGCCACATCAAAGGCAACTTGGGCGCCAAGTGGCGCGGCGATGAGGTGGAACTCAGCAGCCACGATTTGATGTTTGAAACCCAAGAAGGCGAGCACTGGCCAGGCGGCGACCTTCGCATGAGCTGGAAAGGCCAGGACTTCAACAGCGGCACTTTGTCCGCCGACAAACTCGATGTTTCTGCCTTGTCGCAAATCAGCCAACGCTTGCCCTTGCCCGCGCAGTTGCACACGGCGCTGCAAAGCCTTCAACCCAAAGGACAAATCGCCAAACTCCAAGCCAGCTGGAAAGCCAACGCAGCCCATTCACAAACCCCTTACGACTACACCGCCAAAGGCCAACTGCTTGGCTTCAGCGTCACGCAAGACCGCGCCCATGCCCAATGGCGCAATTTGCCCGGCATCGATGGCGGCGACATTGACTTTGACCTCAACCAAGAAGGCGGCCAAGCCAAGGTGCGCATCAGCGACGGGCACTTGACGTTGCCCCAAGGCTTGGAAGATCCTGTTTTGCACTTCACCACCGCGCAAGCGCAGGTGAGTTGGAAAATTCACGGCCCAGACCTTTCGCTGCAAATCAACAACGCCCAACTGAGCAACGCGCACGCCAGCGGCAACTTCAGCGGCAGTTGGAAAAACGGCGTGGGCGCTACCCGCTGGCCGGGTGTGGTGGATTTGAGCGGTAATTTTGAGCGGGTTGAGATCAACCAAGTCCATCGTTACTTGCCCGAGGTGCTGCCCACACAACTGCGAAATTACCTGCACGAAGCGCTGGATCAAGGCGTGGCCAGCAACGTGAAGTGGAAGCTCAAAGGCGATCTGCAAAACTTCCCGTTCAAAAATAAAAACCAAGGCGAATTCAAACTCAGCGCCACGATCGACAACGCGCGCTTGGTGTATGTGCCAGCTTCCATCGCTTCACCCAAGCAACTGCCTTGGCCTGCGCTGACCAACATCCACGGCGATCTGAGCTTTGAGCAACAAGCCATGAACTTCAAAGGCGAGTTGCGCTTGCAGGGCACGCAAAAACTCGTTTGGCACAAAGTCGAGGCCAACATCGCCGACTTGATGAACACCGAAGTCGTGATCAACGCCCAAGGCAAAGGCCCCTTGAGCGAGGTCACCAACACCGTGTCGCGCTCAGCGTTGAATGAAATCACTGGCGGCGTGCTCGAAAAAACACAAGTCAGCGGAGACGCCGAGTACAAGCTCAACCTCAAACTGCCGATCCAACACTTGGTCAACACCAAGGTGTCGGGCAGCGTGGACTTCAGCGATAACGACGTGCAACTCATTCCCAGCGCACCGGTGCTCAGCCATGCAAGAGGCGTGATGCAGTTCAGCGAACAAGCCCTGAGCTTCAAAGATTTGAGAGGCATTGTGTTGGGCGCAGACGCGCTGATTCAGGGCAATTTGGCCTTGAGCAATGTCGGCAACGAAGCCGTGATGCCCCTGAAAATCACGGGCCGACTGACCGCCGAAGGGCTGCGCCAAGCCAATGAGCTTGGCTTTATTTCTCGCTTGGCTTTGCGCGCCAATGGACGCACCGCTTACGAGGCTCGCGTGGGCATTCGGCGTGGGCAGCTTGAATTGCTCATCACCAGCGACCTCAAAGGCATGAGCATGAATTTGCCCGCGCCTTTGAACAAACCTGCCAACACCGCACTCGGGTTGCGCATAGAAACGCAACTCACCCGCGAGTCGCTCAATGCGCAGTCCAAAGTGCTGCAAGACCAAATCAAAGTGACTGTCGGGCGCGTTTTGGCGGTGAGTTACCTGCGCGAGCTCAGCGGCACCAAGTCGCATGTTTTGCGAGGCAGCGTGGCCTTGGGGCAAGCGGTCAGCGAAAACACCAACTCCCGAAGCAACGGCGTGGCGCTCAATGTGCAATTGCCCAGCGTGGATTTGGACGAGTGGAACGACATTCAAACCAATCTGAGTGGCGCCCCCCTGAGCAAGGCGCTGCCCAAAAACAACCGTTTGAACAAATACGTTGTGACAGCAGATGACGGTTCGGCGGCTGAATATTTGCCAACGCAAATTTCAATGCAAGTCGAGCAACTCAAAGTCGCCAATCGCAACTTGCACCAAGTCGTCGCTGGCGGGACGCGTTTGGGCGATGTCTGGCGTTTGAATCTGAACGCCCAAGAACTCAGCGGCTATGCGGAAATTCGTCCCAGTGCAAACAACGCACCCGCTCAGCTGTTTGCTCGACTGGCCTACCTCAACTTGCCGCCCAGCGCCGTCAACGATGTGGAAAACATGCTCGACGACAACGCCAGCCCCATTCCAGCGTTGGATGTGGTCATCAACGAGTTGACCCTGCGCGGCAAAAAACTGGGTCGTTTAGAAATTGACGCCATCAACCGCACCAACGCCAACAACGTCCGCGAATGGCGGTTGAACAAATTCAACATCACCGTGCCCGAAGCCAGTTTGACCGCCAATGGTCGCTGGGAATCCACGGGCGCAAAAAATCGCCGCACCCAATTGGACTTCAGCATGGATGTGCGCGACAGCGGGGAACTGCTGGCTCGGTTTGGCACGCCTGGCGCCATCAAATCGGGGCGCGGCAAACTCACGGGCGAGTTGTCGTGGGCCGGTTCGCCCATGGCGTTTGACTACCCGAGCTTGTCGGGCAAGCTCAACCTCAACATTGAAAAAGGGCAGTTTTTAAAAACCGAGCCAGGTGCCGCACGTTTGCTGGGTGTTTTGAGTCTGCAATCCTTGCCGCGACGTTTGACACTGGACTTCAGCGATGTTTTCAGCGAAGGCTTTGCGTTTGATTTTGTGCGCGGCGATGTGCGCATCGACCAAGGCGTGGCCTTCACCAACAACTTGCAAATGAAAGGCGTCAGCGCCGCAGCGGTGATGGAAGGCTCGGCCGATTTGAGCCGCGAAACCCAAGACCTCAAAGTCATCGTGGCGCCTGAAATCAGCGCCAGCGCTTACTCGCTTTACATGGCCACCATCAACCCCGTCATTGGGCTGACCAGTTACTTGGCTCAACTGGTGCTCAGCAAGCCCTTGGTCAAAGCCACCACCAATGAATTTCACATCGATGGCACATGGGCCAATCCTCGGGTGACCAAGGTGAATTGATGCGGTTTTGGCACAACACACTTTGGCGCCGATGGATTTTGTGGGTCATGTTGGTCGCGCTGGTGGGCAGCATGTTTGGCGTGTTGCTGTGGCTGGCGGGTCGCTACGAAGCCAGCCAGGTTCAAGCGCGACTTGACCGCGACGCCAGCGATGCCAGCGGCGACATTCGCGCCGCACTGACCCGCAATGCACAAACCTTGCAAGCGCTGCAATTTGCCGCCAACGGCGCAGTCCCTTGGCGGCAACAAGCCGCGCTGGTGCTGCGCGATCACCGCGAATTGATGCGGCTGGAATGGCGAGACACGCAGCTGGAGGTGATGCACAGCGCAGACACACCTTATCGCGCCGCGGTGTTCAAAAATTTTGATCGCCGCGTGCTTCAGCCGGAAATTTCGCAAGCTTGCAGCTTGGCCAAACGACAAAGCAGCCCGGCTTACAGCAACAGCAGCTACATCCCGCAAAGCGATGGCATGGGATTGGAAATCATGGATTTGTGTTTGCCCGTGATCAACGACGGACAAGTCACGGGCTACACCATTGCCAGCTATGCGCTCAACGAAATCTTGGTCAACCAAGTCAGCCCTGCGCTCACACGCAGCCGCGAGATTTCATTCACCGAAGCCGATGGCACACGCTTGGCTGTCAACGGCATGCAGCACCGCGGTTCGCGTTTGTTCACGGGTGTGCAACTGCTGGACTTGCCGGGACACACGATGGTGTTGCGGGTGGACAGCTGGCGAGCCGCGCCCGATTTATTCCCCAATGTGCTGACCGCTTTGGTCATGTCCATGGCCTTGGCGCTGGTGACGGTGCTGGTCATGCTCGCGCGCGACATGCGGCGGCGCCAGCAAGTCGAAATGGATTTGGCCGATGCCTTGGCGTTTCGCAAAGCCATGGAAGACTCGTTGGTCACGGGGCTGCGCGCGCGCGACAACCAAGGCACGATCACTTACGTCAACCCCGCGTTTTGCGACATGGTGGGCTTTGAAAGCAAAGAGCTGCTGGGCCACAGCATGCCCGCGCCTTACTGGCCACCCGAAATGATCGACGAATACGGCAAGCGACAAGCTTTGCGATTGGCGGGCAACTTGACTTCGCGCGAAGGCATGGAGTCTGTCTTCATGCGCAAAAACGGCGAGCGCTTTCCGGTGTTGATTTTTGAAGCCCCGCTCATCAACGCCGCCGGCGCACAAACAGGTTGGATGAGCGCGATCTTGGACATCAGCGAACAACGCCGCGTGGAAGAAGTCTCGCGCGCCAGCCAAGAGCGCTTGCAAGCCACCGCGCGCTTGGCCACGGTGGGTGAAATGGCGTCGTTGCTCAGCCATGAACTCAACCAACCTTTGGCCGCAATTTCGAGCTACGCCACGGGCAGCCTGAATTTGTTGCAAGAACTGGCGAGCGAAGACGCGCAACTTGCACAAAGTTTAGGCAGCGCCATTGAGCGCATTGCCCAACAAGCCGAACGCGCGGGCAAAGTCATCAAAAGCGTGCACGACTTTGTGCGGCGGCGCGACCAAGCACGCGAGGCGGTGTCGCCCAAAACTTTGTTGGACAACGTCATGCCTTTGGTCAGTCTGCAAGCACGCAAATTGGGCGTGCGGGTAGAAGTGCAATGCCCCGCAGATTTGCCAGCGGTGTTGTGCGACCGCACGATGGTCGAACAAGTCTTGCTCAATCTGGCGCGCAACGGCATGCAAGCCATGACCGAAGACACGCCCCGCAAAGTGCTCACCCTGACCGTGCGCCGCGCCGCCTCCAACGCCACCAGCCGTTGGCTGGAGTTTTCTGTCACCGACCTTGGAACGGGCATTGATGCGCAAATCAGCGAAAAATTATTCACCCCGTTTTTCACCACCAAGTCCGAGGGCATGGGTTTGGGCTTGAGTTTGTGTCGCACCGTGGTCGAACAACACGGTGGCCTCCTCAGCCATACTGCGCACACGCCTCGCGGCACCGTGTTCAGCTTCACCTTGCCCCAATCCTGAGAAAGGACCCCGCCATGCAACCCACCCAAAACGCTTTGGTTTTCATCGTGGACGACGATGCCGGTGTGCGCGAGGCCTTGGCTTGGCTGCTGCGTTCGCGTCGATTGCCCAGCGAGTCGTTTGAAAGCGCCGATGAATTTGTGGCCTTTCTCAACCACAACAAGGCCAGCGCTTGGAGCCCCAGTCAGCCCGGCTGCTTGTTGTTGGACGTGCGCATGCCCGGCTTGAGTGGCTTGGCATTGTTTGAACAATTGATCGAGCGCCAATTGCTGGATGTGTTGCCCGTGATTTTCTTGACCGGCCACGCCGATGTGCCCACCGCGGTCGATGCCGTCAAACGCGGCGCTTTTGATTTTTGTGAAAAACCGTTTTCAGACAACGCGTTGGTCGACCGCATCGAACAAGCCTTGGAGCGGTCTGCGCAAACTCAGGCGGCTCTGCAGTCCAAGCGCAGCTTGCAACAAAACTTGGCCGAATTGACCGAACGCGAACGCGACGTGATGCGCTTGGTGGTAGAGGGTTTGCCCAACAAGCTGATTGCTGATCAGCTTGACATCAGCGTGCGCACCGTGGAAGTGCATCGCGCGCGCGTGTTTGACAAAATGGCGGTCAAGTCTGCCGTTGAGTTGGCCAATCTGATGCGCCGCGATTGAGCCACTCAAGACTTGGGCAGATCATTTTTTTGATGCACTTGTTCGTGTTCTTTTTCAGCGTCAGCGCGCCCTGAAAACATCGTCCACCACACGATCAGCACCAAGATGCCGCCCGCCCCGAGCGCTTCAAGCAAAATCAACATCATGAGACAACTCCTGTGGCATACCGCGTGGGCGCTGATTGTAGGAACTTTGGTGGCCTGCAGCACTGGGCCGCGTCAGACCGACTCGGTGCAAGAGCCTGCGCGCCCAGCCGCCAACATCAGCCCACCCGCAGCCAAGGCCAGCGGCTTGTTGGCTGGCATGCCGGGCACGCCCAGCCCGCAAGCGTTTTACCGCAGCCGTTGGGTGGCGGCCTCTTGGGACGCGCTACCGGGTTGGCAAAACGACAGCTTGCAAGACGCATGGAATGCTTGGTTGCAAAACTGCGATCGTCCTGGGCCGTTGTTTGCGCCTTTGTGCCGCGATGTGCGCCAATTGCTCTTGGCCAGCGACGACGAACGGCGCATTTGGATGATGGCGCATCTGCAACCCTACCGACTCGAAGCCTTGGACGGCACATCGGACGGCTTGTTGACCAGTTACTACGAGCCGTTGTTTGAAGCCTCCGCCCAACGGCGCCCGGGTTTTGAAGTGCCCTTGTATGCACCGCCGGACAACTTGGCGCAAATCAAACGCTCGGGGCGCGCTTGGTTCAGCCGACAAGAAATCGATTCAGTGGCACAAGCGCAAGAGGCTTTGCGCGGCCATGAAGTCGCTTGGTTGTCCGATCCGCTGGACGCTTTGATCTTGCACATCCAAGGCTCGGGGCGTTTGCGCATGACCCAACCCGACGGATCAAGCCGCGTCATCCGCATGGCCTTTGCGGGGTCCAACGAACAGCCTTATCAAAGCGTGGGGCGCTGGTTGCTTGATCGCGGCTACATCAAAGACGCTTCTTGGACAGGCATCAAGGCTTGGATTGCCGCCACCCAAGCCAGCAACCCCGGCTTGGTGCAAGACATGTTTTGGAGCAATCCGCGCTATGTGTTCTTTCGCGAAGAAGTCCGCAGCCCACAAGACAACGACGCCGGCCCGCGTGGCGCCCAAGGCGTGCCCTTGACAGCGGGTCGCTCGGTTGCCGTCGACAAAGACTCGGTTCCCTACGCCACGCCGCTGTGGCTGGTGTCCTCAGGTCCTAACGCCAACTTGCAACGGCTGGTGTTTGCACAAGACACTGGCAGCGCCATCGTGGGCGCTGTGCGCGCCGATTACTTTGCAGGCACGGGCAACGAAGCCGGTGAATTTGCCTCCCGCATGAAACAAAATTTACGCCTGTGGGCGTTGTGGCCCAAACCATGAGCATCAAACAATTCAACGGCGAATGGGTGGCTCAAGAAGACCGCGTGCTGTTTCGCTTCAACACGCACAGCGGTGAAGGCTACGCGTTTTGGTTCACCCGCGTCATCGTGCAAGGACTGATTCAGGGCTCGCAACATTTGGGCTTTCATCGTCTGGCACAAAGCCATCCGCCCGAAGTGGCGCAAGCCATGCATGCTTTTGAAACGCAAGCCGTCAAAGAGCAAGCCAATTTCACGCAAACCTACGAGGGCGCGCAACAAAGCCCCATGGGCGAAACGCCGTTGCTGGTGGTCGGTTTGAAAATGACCCAAGAACCCACGCAAACCACCGTGGAGCTGCAACTGGTGGATGGCCGCAACATTGCATTGCACTTGCCCCAATCGATGTTGTTGATCATGGTGACTTTGCTGGACAAGCTGCAAGAAAGCGCCAAGTGGGGCGTGGGCTTGGCGCAACTCAATCCCAACTTGCAAGAAGTGCCTGCTGCCAACCCTTTGTCGCAGCTGCATTAAGGGTAAGCGCTTGTCGCCTTGGTAACGCCAGCGATGGCTGCTGCGCCTACACTTTGGCAGACACTTTGGGTCACAGGAGACCGCCATGAATGCCCCACTGCCCGAGCACATTCGCCGTGCGTTAGAAACCGTCACACTGGACGACAAATACAGCTTGGACACCGGCCGAGCGTTCATGAGTGGCGTGCAGGCCTTGGTCAAATTGCCCATGCTGCAACGCCAGCGCGATGCGTTGCAGGGCAAAAACACAGCGGGTTTCATCAGCGGCTACCGTGGTTCGCCTTTGGGCGGCTATGACCAAGCGCTTTGGAAGGCCAAACCTTACTTGCAAGCGCAGCACATCGTCTTTCAACCCGGCGTCAACGAAGAACTGGCCGCCACGGCTTTGTGGGGCACACAGCAACTGGGCTTTGCGCCAGCAGGCAGCAACAAGTTTGACGGAGTGTTTGGCATTTGGTACGGCAAAGGCCCTGGGGTTGACCGTTGCGCCGATGTTTTCAAGCACGCCAACATGGCCGGTACCACGCCTTGGGGCGGCGTGTTGGCGGTGGCGGGGGACGACCATGTGGCCAAAAGCTCCACAGCAGCGCACCAAAGCGATCACATCTTCAAAGCTTGCGGCACGCCGGTGTTTTTTCCCAGCAGCGTGCAAGACATCTTGGATTTGGGATTGCACGCCCTTGCGTTGAGTCGCTTTGCGGGCTTGTGGTCGGGCATGAAAACCATTCAAGAGATTGTCGAATCCAGCGCCACCGCCGAGATCGATCCGCAGCGCGTGAACATCGTCATCCCTGAATTTGACATGCCGCGCGGCGGCTTGCACATCCGCTGGCCCGACGACGCCCTGAGCCAAGAAGCCCGATTGTTTGACTACAAGTGGTACGCGGCTCTGGCCTATGTTCGCGCCAACCGGCTCAACCACAACGTGATCGAAAGCGCCCACGACCGATTCGGCCTGATCGCCAGCGGCAAGGCTTACAACGACACCCGCCAAGCCCTGATCGATTTGGGGCTGGACGATGCCAGCTGCCGCCGACTGGGCATTCGCCTGCACAAAGTCAATGTGGTGTGGCCGCTGGATGCACAACTCACCCGCGACTTCGCCCAGGGCCTGCAAGAAATTTTGGTGGTCGAGGAAAAGCGCCAAGTCATCGAATACCAACTCAAAGAAGAGCTGTACAACTGGCGCTCCGACGTGCGCCCCCATGTGCTGGGCAAGTTCAGCGAAGTCGAAGGCGACTTTTCGGGAGGCGAATGGTCGCAACCCAACCCCAGCGCCAACACCTTGTTGCGCGCCAATGCCGACTTGAGCCCCGCCTTGATCGCCAAGGCCATCGCACAACGCTTGAAAAAACTCGGGCTCGACGCCGACACGCAAGCGCGTGTGGATGCGCAACTGGCACTCATTCAGGCCAAAGAACAGGCCATGCAGGTGATCGAAGTCAAAGCCGATCGCCAACCTTGGTTTTGTTCCGGTTGTCCGCACAACACGTCCACGCGTGTGCCCGAGGGCTCGCGCGCCATGGCCGGCATTGGGTGTCACTTCATG
>CAIYFE010000295.1 GCA_903925445.1 uncultured Burkholderiales bacterium
CATGGTCGATTCCGCCAAAGGCATCACCAATTTCCACTCACCCAACGACATCATCGTGGACGCCTCCATGCCCGCCATGATCCGCAACGGCGGCAAAATGTGGGGCGCCGATGGTCGCCTGAAAGACGTCAAGGCTGTGATGCCCGAATCCACCTTCGCGCGCATCTACCAAGAAATCATCAACTTCTGCAAATGGCATGGCGCGTTCGATCCCAAAACCATGGGCACCGTGCCCAACGTCGGTTTGATGGCGCAACAAGCCGAAGAATACGGCTCGCACGACAAAACCTTTGAAATTCCAGAAGACGGCGTGGCCAATATCACCGACCTCGAAACAGGCGAAGTGTTGCTGAGCCAAAACGTGGAAGAAGGCGACATTTGGCGCATGTGCCAAGTCAAAGACGCCGCCATTCGCGACTGGGTCAAATTGGCCGTCACCCGCGCCCGCAACTCCGGCATGCCCGTGGTGTTTTGGCTGGACTCCTACCGTCCGCACGAAGCGCAGCTCATTCGCAAAGTCAAAATGTATTTGCACGAGCACGACACCACGGGATTGGACATCCAAATCATGTCGCAAGTGCGCGCCATGCGTTACACCTGCGAGCGCGTGATTCGTGGCTTGGACACCATCAGCGCCACCGGCAACATCTTGCGCGACTACTTGACCGACTTATTCCCCATCATGGAATTGGGCACATCGGCCAAGATGCTGTCTGTGGTGCCTTTGATGGCTGGCGGCGGCATGTACGAAACCGGCGCAGGCGGCTCAGCGCCCAAACACGTGCAACAGCTGGTCGAAGAAAATCATTTGCGTTGGGACTCTTTGGGCGAGTTCTTGGCGTTGGCCGTGTCCTTTGAAGACTTGGGCATCAAAAACGACAACAACAAAGCCAAAATCTTGGCCAAGACCTTGGATGCTGCAACCGGCAAATTGCTGGACAACAACAAAAACCCATCGCCCAAAACCGGCCAGCTGGACAACCGCGGCAGCCAGTTCTACTTGGGCATGTACTGGGCACAAGAGTTGGCCGCGCAAACCGAAGACAAAGAATTGGCCGCCAAGTTCGCACCTTTGGCCAAAGCGTTGACGGACAACGAAAGCAAAATTGTTGAAGAACTCGCAGCCGTGCAAGGCAAGCCCGTCGACATCGGCGGCTACTACTTGCCCGACATGCAAAAAATGACCGCCGTCATGCGCCCCAGCGCAACCTTCAACAAGGCTTTGGAGTCTTTGACGAAGTAAGTTTTTTTCGCTTTTCAAGCGTTTCGAGCCCTTTTGTGCCTGACGGCCAGAAGGGCTTTTTTCATTCTCAAATAATTTTGACCAACCAAGCCTGAAAGCTATTGCAAATTGATCACAATAGCGCCATGCCATTCCAACCCTACCTTGCCCAACTCGAAACGCTGGCCATTCCGCTGCTCATTGCTGCGTTGATCTTTGTCTTTTCATTGGTTTGTTTTGGCGTGTGGGCGGCTCGCTTGCGCAAAATCAGCCGCTCGGTGGAGGCTTTGAACAAGCTGCTCAAACAACACAACGGCAGTGCCCGCGAGGCGTTTGAACAAGCGCGCAACACCCTCAACGATGCCGAGCTCAAATTTTTGTTGCGTGAAACCGAGGCCGGCTTGATCGACTTGCCCGCCAGCGCCCACAGCGCCGAAGTGCAAAGCTACAGCTTTCGTCCCCATTCAGAAACTTGGGAGCTTCGCAGCTTGGTGGGGGCGCGCTTGAATTTGGCGCTGTTTGAAACCATGCCCAATTTGTTGATTGGCCTTGGCTTGATGTGTACCTTCATCTTTTTGGCCGTGGCTTTGCAGCAAGCTGGCTTGGCGCTCAATGCGATGGATGTTTCCGCACGCCAACAAGACCAAGCCTTGCAGTCGCTCATTGCCACTGCGGGCGGCAAATTCATCACCTCGATTGCTGGTTTGTTTTGTTCGCTGGTTTGGAATTGGCGCGCCAAAGTAGCGTTAGAAAACGTGCAAGGCAGCTTGGACACGCTTTGCCACACGCTGCGCGCCAAAGTGCCAGACAACGCCGCCGAAGCCAGTGTGCGTTTGCAAATCACCTTGACCCAAGAACTGCTGCACGAAAACCGTTCACAAGTGGGTCAGCTGCGTCGCTTTGAAGGTGACTTTGCCAACGCCATCGGCCAAGCCTTGGCCAGCCACATGCAACCCGCCTTCGAAAAGCTCGCGGTGCTGGCCGACAGCATTCAAATGTCCAGCCAAAGTTTTGGCCATGCGGGCTCGCAAGCTGCGGGCGAATTGAGCAAAGCAGGCGCTGTGTTGAGCCAAGGCTTTGAGTCCGGGTTGGCGTCGTTTCACCAAGCCACGCAAGGACTCAACCAAACGATTGAGACCATTCGCGCCACCGTCAGTGAGATGGATGCAAGCCTGTCTCGCTCGGCCCAATCGGCTACCCAAGGCTCTGTGCAAATGACACAGTTGTTGGAGAACTTTGCACACACCATCGCTGGCGTTCAAGGCGTGACCCAAGGCCTGCAAAACATCGTCGTTCAAATTTCAAACACCGCCGACAAGTTCGAACACAGCGCCAGCGCCATCGAAAACGCCGTGGGTTTGCAGCGTGCGGCAGCCAACGATTTCAAAGACGCGTTGGTGCCCATGAACCAAGCCCTTGGGCAAACAGTTCAAACCTTGCAACACAGCGCCGCTTCTGCCGACGAAGCCTTGGGACATGTCAAAACACATTTGCAAGATGCTCAAAAAGCGCTCACCAGCACCGTGGACGCCTTGACCCAAGGCGTGACCAGCTACAGCGGACAAGTGGCCGAGTTGCACACCAAGATGGATCAGCACTTGGCCAGCGCGGTCAACCAACTCAGCGGCAGCATCACCAACTTGGAAGAAGTGCTCGATGAATTCATCGATGCGCTGCCCAACAAATCTTGAACGCTTAAGCCATGCTCATCCGACGTCGTCGCCCCCTTGCGCCGCAAGAACAAGTCGAAGAATCCGGTTACATGGCCTCGGCCAGTGATTTGATGATTGGGCTGTTGTTCATCTTCATCGTCATGGTCATGGTGCTGTTGGCGCGCAAGCCAGATCCTGCTCCGCAGCCGCCGGTCGACCCGCTGGCCGCCGTGGTGCAAGCCATTGGCAGTCGGCTGCAAAACGCGGGCGTTCCTGTCACGATCAACCAAGCCTCAGGCGTGATCACCTTGCCCGCCGACACTTTGTTTGCGCTGGGGCAGCCGGATTTGCAGGCCAATGGTCAAGCCACCTTGCGCCAAGCTGCTGATCAGTTGCAAGCCGTTTTGCCGTGCTACATCTACTCGCAACGCCACAAGCTACCCAGCGACTGCCCGGCCAACCCGCAAGCGGTGGAAATCGAAACCATTTTGATCGAAGGCCACACCGATTCGGCGCCCTTGCATCGGGGCGATTACACCAACTGGCATTTGGGTTTAGACCGCGCACGTGCGGTCTACAAAGTGCTCAACGCGGGCGACATGCAGGGCTTTCGCAACGAGCGTGAGCAGCCCGTTTTTGGCATCAGCTCTTACGCCGACGAGCGACCGCAAAGCAAAGACGACGCCGCGCTGAATCGACGTGTCGAATTGCGGTTTGTGTTGGCTTTTCAGCCCAACGACACCAATGGCAAAGGCGCCAGCAGCACGCTGAAAAAGCTCCAAGAAAGCGTTCGCCCCAACACGCCTTGATCGCCCATGAGCACGCCAGAATTTTTCACCCCATTGCCGTTGGACTTTGAGCAACTGGCCTTGGCCGCCAACGCCAAGCGAGGCTCTGGATTTGGCAAAGACCCCGATTTGCGCACGGTGGGCGAGCGCACCTACAGCGCGTTTGAAGAAGTCAACTTCTCCCCCAACAGCGATCAACCCCGCGCGCGGGACTGGCGACACAGTCCCTACGCGTTGTGGTTGAGTGCTCAAAAAGGTTTGTCCGATCATGCCCCGCTGACGAAGCATTACTTTGACGTTGCCGTGCCGCAAGCCATCCAAACTCGGCGCCCGCTCAAATGGGGGCGGGGTTTGCTGCACACGTATTTGCAAAATTTTGCGCCCCACGATGCGGTGTTCAACCAACTGGCGCGCGCGGCGCACGATTTCTTTTTGAACCCCAAGGTGCTCGACGCGCTGTCTCTCACCGAGGCGTTTGGACTCACGCGCTTCATCACCACCTTGGAAGCACTGGACCCCGAACGCGGTCCCACCCAAGTCGCCAACGACATTTTGGGCATGCCTGAAGATCGCAGCTTGAGCGACTGGCAGCATCACCACGCCCTGGCCAACGGGTTTTGGCTCAATCCATTTGCTCAACAAGCGTTTGCGCAAGCGCTACAAGCGCCCGCCGAAGTGCGCGCCAGCATGCCCTTCATCCGGCGCATGTGCGAGTGGGCTGTGCACGACGCCGGCACCGCGATGCAGCGTTTTCGCTACCCCACGTTTCGGGATGAGTTTGCCTACGGCCTGCTCTCGCCTTGGTTTGATCGCACGCCTCCGCAAGCGCTGCGCCAATTTTTGTTGAGCGAATTGCTGCGCGTCTTGGGCGACCCACGCCACGACCATGCGGGCTGGCTGGGGGTGCGCAAAGAAGCCATGGATTTGGCCAGTCGCTGGCTCAGTGGCCGCACGATGGACGCTTTTTTTGAAATCCTGCGCCACACCCAAGACGACATTGGCCCTTACCGCCGTCGATTTTGGGAGGCGTATTTCCAAGCCGGCCACATTCTTGAAGCTTGGGTTGCACTGGGTGAAGAAGCCGCCCAGGCGCTGCATGCCATCGACACCAGCGGTGAGCTCAGTTACGCAAAAATTCTCGGAAAAATAGCGCCCAACCAATGCGTGCTCATGGTGCGAATGGGGCACATCCTGTTTTGTGACTGGAGTCACCAAGGCCGCTTGCGTGCCATCTCCGTCACCAGCAAGCAAGCGCCCAAGCTTTATCAAAACGAATACGAACTCTTTCAACTGCGTTTCCCGACCCCGCTGGATTTCAACCAAGGGTTGATGGACGATCCGGGGTTGTTGCATTTGGATTCGCAAAACGGTGTTTGGCAAGACACGGCGCGGCTTTTCATTGCGCAGCACTTGGGAATTCACCTGAGCTTGGCCGACTTGATGCCCAGCGATACTGCCCAAAGCTGACTTTTGTCAGCCTACGATAAGTCAGACCCTTGTAAGAGCCTCGCGCCACAGTGGTGGGGTTTTGATCATCGCGTCTATAAAAGAGGAGACCGTTTCCATGAGCGACCACCATATTTATCAGCCCTCCGCTGAATTCGTCAAACAAGCGCATGTCGCAGGCATGGCCGCTTACGAGGCTTTGTGCAAAAAGGCGGACACCGACTACGAAGGTTTCTGGGCTGAGCAAGCCCGTGAACTCATCACTTGGAAAAAGCCCTTCACCAAAGTGTTGAACGAAAGCAACGCGCCTTTTTTCAAATGGTTTGAAGACGGCACGCTCAATGCGTCTTACAACTGCTTAGACCGCAACATTGAAAAAGGCTTGGGCGACAAAACCGCCATCATTTTTGAAGCCGACGGTGGCGAAGTGACCAAAGTCACTTACCAACAATTGCTGGCCAAGACTTGCCAATACGCCAATGCGCTCAAATCAGTGGGCGTCAAAAAAGGCGATCGCGTGATGATTTACATCGCCATGTCGATCGACGGTGTGGCCGCCATGCAAGCCTGTGCGCGCATTGGCGCAACCCACTCGGTGGTGTTTGGTGGCTTTTCTGCCCAATCATTGCGTGACCGCATTGAAGACACGGGCGCCGTGGCCGTTATCACCGCCGACCAACAAGTGCGCGGTGGCAAAAGCCTCCCGCTCAAAGCCATCGTGGACGAAGCGATCGCCTTGGGCGGCTGCGACTCGGTCAAAAACGTGTTGGTGGTCAAACGAACGGGCGCTGACATTGCCATGACGGCTGGACGCGATCAATGGTTGGGTGAATTGGCCGACAAACAAGCCACCACCTGCGAACCAGAATGGGTCGATGCTGAACACCCCTTGTTCTTGCTCTACACCTCAGGCTCCACAGGCAAACCCAAAGGCGTTCAACACAGCACCGGCGGCTACTTGCTGCATGCGGCATTGACCACCAAATGGACCTTCGATTTGAAAGACAACGATGTGTTTTGGTGTACCGCCGACATCGGTTGGGTCACGGGTCACACCTACATCACCTACGGTCCTTTGGCGTTGGGCGGTACCGAAATCGTCTTTGAAGGCGTTCCAACCTACCCCGATGCGGGACGTTTTTGGAAAATGATCCAAGACCACAAAGTCTCGATCTTCTACACCGCGCCCACCGCCATTCGTTCACTCATCAAAGCGGCTGAAGCCAACGATGCCGTGCATCCCAAATCGTTCAACCTCTCCAGCCTGCGCTTGCTCGGCTCGGTGGGCGAACCCATCAACCCCGCTGCTTGGGAGTGGTATTACAAACACGTGGGCGGCAGCCGCTGCCCCATCGTGGACACTTTCTGGCAAACCGAAACGGGGG
>CAIYFE010000296.1 GCA_903925445.1 uncultured Burkholderiales bacterium
GCGTCATGCGCAACACGTATTGGCTACTCGCTCTGAGCATGGTGCCGACTGTCTTGGGCGCATGGTTGGGCGTCTACGCTGGCTTGGGCCAAATCTTCTCAGGCGGCTTGGGCATGATTTTGATGCTGGCCGGCGCTTTTGGCTTCATCTATGCCATCGAACGCACCAAAGAAAGCATCACCGGCGTGTATGTGCTGTTGGGCTTTACCTTCTTCATGGGCATACTGTTGTCGCGCATGATCGCCATGGTCTTGGGCTTTAAAAATGGCGCTGACTTGGTGATGACTGCGTTTGGCGGCACGGCTGGCGTTTTCTTTTTGATGGCCAGCTTGTCCACGGTCATCAAACGCGATTTGTCTGGCATGAACAAATGGTTGATGGTGGGCGTGATCATGCTGCTTGTGGGTAGCTTGATCAACATGTTCACCCAGTCCACCACGGGCATGATCGTCATCTCCATGTTGTCCATTGCCATCTTCAGCGCTTACATGCTGTATGACCTCAAGCAAATTGTGGACGGCGGTGAGACCAACTACATCAGCGCGACTCTGACCTTGTATTTGGACATCATCAACGTGTTCCAAAGCTTGTTGGCTTTGTTGGGCATTTTTGGTGGCGAACGCGAATAAAAGCGTGGACTCAACCCACAAAAAAGGAGCCTGCGGGCTCCTTTTTTCATGGCCACGCGTTGTGTGGCGTTCAGGCCAACTCGAACACGGCCATGCTCTCGACGTGCGCGGTGTGCGGAAACATATTGACCGCACCTGCTGCCACGCAACGGTAGCCCCCCAAGTTGACCAGCAAGCCCGCATCGCGCGCCAAAGTGGCTGGATTGCAGCTGACGTAAACAATGCGCTTGGGTGGCGTCCAGCCTTGTCGCAGCTCTGGGTTTTGATGCAAATCTGCCACGGCCTTGGCCAAAGCAAAGGCACCTTCACGCGGTGGATCGACCAACCATTTCTCGGCCACACCGTCTTGGATGAGCAGCTCAGGCGTCATGTCAAACAAGTTGCGCGCCACAAAAGAAGTCGGCGCCAAGTCGCTCAAACGGCCAGGTTGATTGGCGCTGTAATTTTCGCGCGAGCGCGCCACCAAAGCCTCGCTGCCTTCAATGCCCAACACTTCACGGGCCAGGCTGGCCAAGGGCAAGGTGAAATTACCCAAGCCGCAAAACCAATCGATCACACGTTCTGTTTTTTGAGGGTCCAACAATCGCAGCGCCCGACTGACCAACACGCGGTTGATGTAGGGATTGACTTGGGTGAAATCGGTCGGCTTGAACGGCATGGTGATGCCAAACTCGGGCAAGCTGTAGGACAGTGGCTCGCTGTCAGCATCCATCAACTGCACGGTGTCTGGGCCTTTGGGTTGCAGCCACCACTGGACGTTGTGAAGCTGCGCAAAATCGCGCAGGCGTTGGCGATCGGCATCGCTCAAAGGCTCCAAATGCCGCAACACCAAGGCCGTCACGCTATCGCCGCAGGCCAACTCAATTTGCGGACAGGTATCGCGGGCTTGAAGGCTGGCGATCAACGCACGCAATGGCAACAACAGGGCATCGACATGGGCAGGCAAGACCGAACAGCTGCGCATGTCAGCCACATAGCGGCTTTTGCGCTCATGAAAACCCACCAACACTTCGCCTTTTTTGGTGACATAGCGCACCGACAAACGTGCGCGGTAACGGTATCCCCAACTCGGTCCTTGAATGGGGCGCAGCAAGGTCTCAGCCTTGACTTTGCCCAAATGCCACAAGTTGTCTTCGAGGGCGCGCTGCTTGATGGCAACTTGTGCAAAGGCATCCAAGTGCTGCATTTTGCAACCGCCGCAAGCCCCCGCATGCAAGCCAAAGTGCGGGCATTGAGGACGCACACGCTGTGAAGACTCTTGGTAGATCTCCATCAACGAGGCTTGCTCCCAATTGTTTTTCTTGCGATGCACATTGGCGCTGACCACTTCAAAAGGCAGCGCGCCTTCGACGAAGACCACTTTGCCATCGGGTCGATGCGCAACACCTTGCGCGTCTAAATCCATCGATTCAATGTGCAGTGCGTGGTCTGGCCACGTCTTGTTTTGAACAGCTTCAGTCATCAGTTGGCGGGCAAATATTTGGCGGGATCCACAGGCTTGCCCTGGCGTCGAATTTCAAAGTGCAACTTGACTTGGTCAGCGTCGCTGTTGCCCATTTCGGCAATTTTTTGACCTTGCTTGACGGTCTGGTCTTCTTTGACCAACAAGCTTTGGTTGTGGGCATAAGCCGTCAAATACGTGTTGTTGTGTTTGAGAATGATCAGGTTGCCGTAGCCTCGCAAACCAGAGCCTGCATAGACCACGCGACCATCAGCGGCGGCCAAAACGGGGTCGCCCGCGTTGCCAGCAATGTCCAAGCCTTTGTTTTTGCTTTCATCAAAACCGGCCACTGGGTTTCCCTTGGCTGGCCATTTGAAAACCAAGGCCTCTTCTGCGGTGTCGCTTGTTGTGGTGGCTGCCGCAGGCGCTGAAGCCGCGGGTTTGGGGGCTGGGGCTTGAGCACCCGAAGCAGCCGAGGCCGCTGGCTTGGCAGCAGAGGCTGCGGCTTGCGGCGATGAAGCTGGATTTTGAGCAACCACAGCACCGCTGGAAACAGGACGCACCACCACCGCCTCTTGCACCGGGGGCGCAACGCGCAACACTTGTCCCACCTCGATCACATTGGGGTTGTCCATGTTGTTCCACTTGGCCAAATCGCGCCACGATTGACCGCTGTCCATGCCAATGCGAATGAGCGTGTCGCCTTGGCGCACGGTGTAGTAACCGGGTTTTCCTGCGTTTTCTGCACCGGGCAATGGCTTGTTGGATGCGTTGTAGCCGCCCAGATTGCGTTCTTCGACTGGTGCGAGTCGCCCGTGATTGGCGCACCCCGCCAAGATCAGCGCAACGCCAAGAGCCGATCCGGCCCAAATTCCAGCAAGACGCATTGAAAACTCCCTCTTATCAAGCAATCCCAGATTTTAGAGGCACAAAGTTGACGGCTTCTAACAAATGCTGCTGCAAGCCTTGCGCCGTCTTGTCCACCACGATCAGCGCTTGCTGCCCATTGGCGGTTTGCAAAGGCGCCACGATGCGCCCGCCGATCGCCAGTTGGTCAATCCAAGCTTGCGGCATGGCTTCACCACCGGCGGCGGAGATGATGGCGCTGTAAGGTGCGCCTTGCGGATAACCCAACATGCCATCGCCAAAAATGACATGCACATTGGGCAAACGCAAGGGGCGCAAGTTCTCGCGCGCTTTGTCATGCAGGCCACGCAAGCGCTCAATGCTGTAGACCTCTTTGGCAACTTGCGCCAGCACAGCGGCTTGGTAGCCGCAACCCGTGCCAATTTCTAACACGCGCCCCAGTTGACCTTGCAGCCCAGGCGCTTGGCGCAACAAAGCAATCATGCGAGCCACGACGTTGGGTTTGGAGATGGTTTGCCCCAATCCAATGGGCAAGCTGGTGTCTTCGTAGGCTTGGTTGACCAAGGCCGAATCGACAAAGCGATGGCGTTCAACACGACCCATCGCCTGCAAAACACCATCGTCGTCGATGCCTTGATCTGCCAACTTTTGCACCATGCGCGCGCGCACCGTGGACGAATCCAGGCCAACGCCAGAAGGACTTTGCATCACAGGCGCGTGGGCTTGAGCAGAAGTTTTTGGCGTGGTCACGATGCGCGTCGCGCCCAGCAAGGTCTTGGGCGCTGGCTGGGTTTTTCCCACATCCAGTTGCGCAGGAAAGCTGGGGCGTTTTTTCATTCGTTTGTACCGTGCAAAGCCTGAGCCCAAGCGTCCAGCGCGGCGTGCTCGGTCAAATCCACTTGCAACGGAGTGACCGACACATGGCCTTGGAAAGTGGCATGGAAATCGGTGCCATCGCTGTCGTCTTTGGCCGGGCCTGCGCTGCCAATCCAATACATGGTCTCACCCCGAGGGCTGAGCTGGGTGATCACACGTTCAGCCGCATGGCGTCGCCCCAAGCGCGTGATGCGCAAAGGCTTGAGCTCGGCCTTGGCGCGATTGGGCACGTTCACATTCAACAACCAAGGCGAAGGATGCGACAAGCCACCTTGCATGAAAGTCTGCACCAGCTCACGCGCGCAAGCCGCCGCGCTGTCCAAATGCGCCCAGCCTTTTTCAACTTGCGAAAACGCCATGGCAGGCACACCAAACAAGTAACCTTCCATGGCAGCGCCTACCGTGCCGGAGTAAATCGTGTCGTCGCCCATGTTGGCGCCGTTGTTGATGCCCGACACCACCAAATCGGGTTTGTAGCCAAGCAGTCCAGTCAGCGCGATGTGCACGCAGTCGGCAGGTGTTCCGTTGATGTAGCGAAAACCATTGGCTGCTTGGTGCACGTACAGCGGCGAATGCAACGTCAACGCATTGGACTTGGCGCTGTTGTTTTGCTCGGGCGCCACCACCTCGACATGTCCCAAATCCTTGAGCGCCTCGTACAAGGCGACGATTCCAGGAGCTTGGTAGCCGTCATCATTGGAGATCAGAATGTTCATGGTGAGCTTTGCAGAAAACGCAAATTGTAGGGTTTGACCTCAAACCCACGTGACAGCCTGTGACACCCGAGCCGCCTATCATGTCGCCAAGCAAAAAAGGAGACGCTTGTGCACGCTTGGCTATGTGAAAACCCAATTGGCGTAGATGCCTTGACTTGGAAAGAAATTCCCACGCCCCAACCCGGCGCAGATGAGGTTTTGCTTGAAATTCAAGCTGCCAGCTTGAACTTTCCAGACCTGTTGATCGTGCAAAACAAATACCAAATGAAGCCTCCCCTGCCCTTTGTGCCAGGTTCTGAATATGCAGGCGTGGTTCGCGCGGTCGGCGCCCAAGTCAAGCATTTGCAAGTGGGACAAGCCGTGGCGTGCTTGAGCGGCACCGGTGGATTTGGCACCCACACCTTGGCGCCCGCCAAGCTGTGCATGCCCTTGCCTGCAGGTTTTGCGCCCGTGGATGCGGCGGCTTTCATCATGACCTATGCCACATCGCACCATGCGTTGATCGACCGAGGCCAACTCAAGGCCGGCGAAACCGTGTTGGTTTTGGGCGCAGCTGGTGGCGTGGGCACGGCCGCCATCCAGATTGCCAAAGCGGCAGGCGCCAAAGTCATTGCAGCGGCATCGAGCGACGAAAAATGCGCCCTGTGTCAACGCGAAGGCGCAGACGCCACCATCAACTACAGCCGCGACAACTTGCGCGATGCGATCAAGCAGCTCACCGATGGCAAAGGCCCCGACATCATTTACGACCCCGTGGGCGGCGAATTTGCCGAACCGGCCTTTCGATCCATTGCTTGGCGTGGTCGCTACTTGGTGGTGGGATTTGCCGCAGGCCCCATTCCCGCGCTGCCTTGGAATTTAGCGCTGCTCAAGGGCGCTTCACTGGTTGGCGTTTTCTGGGGCGACTTTGCGCGCCGAGAACCGCAAGCCAACGCCAGCATGATGCAAGCGCTGGCCACTTGGTACGCACAAGGCAAAATCAAGCCCGTCATCCACAAAACCCTGCCGATGGCTGAACTCAAACAGGCCTATGCCGAAATGGGTTCTCGCGGCGTCATGGGCAAGTTGGTGATGGTGAATTAATCGTTGAATCAACCAAGGAAGAAAAACATGATCGTGTTTCCCTACGCAGCGCTGGTGAGTTTGCTGTCTGTTTTGCTGATGTTTGGCACGGCCATGCACGTGGGTCGCTCACGCATGCAATACCAAGTCAAAGCACCGGCTACCACAGGCCATGAAATGTTTGAACGCGCCTACCGCATTCAAGTCAACACCATCGAGAATTTCTTGATGATGTTTCCCTCGCTGTGGATTTATGCGGTTTTCACCGACGACCTCGGCGCTGGCGTGATTGGCGTGATTTGGTTGGTCGGTCGCGTGATGTATGCCGTGGCCTACCAAAACGATCCCGCCAAACGCGGCACAGGTTTCATGGTGGGCATGTTTGCCATTGCATCGCTGTGGTTGGGCGGCCTTTACGGCGTCGTCGACACCTTGGTGCACTGAACGCGGATTTAAGTTTTGCGCCCCACCCAGCCAGGCAAATAACTGGCTTCGGCGTGGGACGCCAGCAGCAGCGCCTGCTCAAGCGCTGACTTTTCAGATTTGAGTGTCTTTTTGGGCAATCGCGCCCGGAAATAATCAGCCCACAAAAACTCGCTGTAAGGCGTCAAGTCTTTGGCAAAAGCACCGGCATTGCGCGCCAAACCCGCCAAGCCTCGGTAGGGGTCGTCTTTCAATCCACTGACTTTTTGTGGCAGTTGGTCAAAGCCAACGCGTCGACCTTGTTCGTCATACGGATGCACCCATTGGTGAAACTCCATGACGCGCCAAAAAGTTGTCATGTCCAGCCAAGACAAGTCTTTGAGCACGGTGAGTTTGACGTCTTGTTGGCCTTCTTCATGCAAGGCCTTGCCCAGGTGGTGGTGATCGATGATGAAGTAACGCCCTTTGGGCCCCAACACGCTGGGAAACCAATGTTCAGCGACCAATTGCTTGCGCGCTTTTTTGGAGAGTTTTTCCCACTCAGCGCGCTTGCTGGCCACCTCGACAAAGCCAATCGTGACTTGCGTGGGACGCAAGTCTTCGAGCTTGGCCTGGATGACGTGATGATGAAGTGGATGCATGCATCAATTATCGTCCGCCCTCGCCCACCAACGCATAAGGCGCCCAGTAAGCAGGATGCGAGAACCGGGGTGTCTTCATGGTCTCTAACATGGCTTGGCGCAACGCTTCGGCGCGGCGCATTTGAGGATTTTTCTTGTAAGCAGCAAAAGTGTGTGTGGTCAACATCATGGCGCTTTCCGATTCCACCGACCAATGCGTGACCAACAGGCTGCGACTGCCTGCATAGAAAAAGCCGCGCGCCAAACCACTCATGGCCTCTTCGGCGCGACCATCGGCGCCCGCGGTGTTACAGGCCGACAAAACAACCCAATCGGCATTGAGCTTCAAACCCAAGACATCTTCCAACGTCAAGAGCGGCGATTCTTTGGGGTCTTTGGTGGCAGCCATGGCCAGCGCGGGTTGATTCAAGTTGGGCAAGTCGCCCGCCAACAAACCATGCGTCGCAAACACCACCACTTGCTTGCGTGCCAAGTTGCCCGAGCTGCTTTGTTTGAGAACGGAGGCTCGGGTTGCTTCGTGCCCCAAGATCAAATCGTTTTTCAAATCGGCCGACAAAATGGTCGCCAACTCGCTGACCTCATCGCGGGTTTCAGGCAACTTGGGAATTTTGCTGTAGGCCACATAAGTGGCCGCATCCATGATGTTGCGTTCATGTTCAGCTTGCGAACGTGCCACCGCAACGGATCGCACCGTGCTGTTCGTGGGCGCAGCCGCCACCTTTTCTTCATTGGGATCAAACGCTGGATCGCCCCAAGCCAACAGGGCTTGCGAAGCAGGCGCTTGTTTGCCCAAGCGCTTGAGCGCAAGCCATCCGTTGGCCGTTGGCACATGGCTGACGGCCACATCGCGCAACAACCAGGCAACGTTGGTTGCTGTGGCTTGGCGCGGCAAGACCGCAAAAGGCAACTGCGCCAAAACGCCCGAAGTAGAAACAATCAAATGCGCTTTGTCTTTGATTTGGGCATCAAACGGCGCAAATATTTCTTTGTAAATTTTGTAGCCACTGGCCACATCGAAGGCTGGCGCGCGAGGCCCCAAACCCGCCACATCCAAAGTTTTGCGAACTTTGCCCACCAAGTCTTTGAGCTCGGACTCCGACAAATTGGCGGTTTGAAAATTCACACTGCCCTGCGCATCGATGGCCCAAACATAGGTTTTTTCCTCCATTGGAATGATGGAAATGAAAAGTTCATCGTTTTGCAGCTGCTTGGCAATGTCTTGAATCGAAGGCGATTTAGGTTGGATCAGCTGGAAATATTCGGGATAACTTTTTTGAATCTGCGCTTTGTATTCTTTTCGTTGCGCTTCGATTTCACGCAGTCGATTGCGCATTTGCTCAACCACTTGGGGATTGCGTTTTTTCTCATCCTCGCTGCTTTGACCGCTGATGTAATTGGTCAAACTTGAAATTTCATTTTTCGCATCTTGTTCTTTGCGAATGATGTCGGACAAACCTGGAATCGTCACGCCCGAGCGCACCGCAGCCTCGGCTAAGGCTTGCTGAACTTTGGAGGTGTTGAGTTGATCTGCGACTTGAAAAATAATCTCAGCATCTTTGGGTTCTTTGGATGCCGTTTGCGCAAGCAGTTGCAAATAGCTTTGCAAAATGAAGTGCTTCATCTTTTGTTGAATGGCGCTTTCAACAAAATCCCCCGTCAACGATTCAGGCGCTGTCATGCCCTTCAAAGCATAATCAAACTCTGCTCTGGCTTGTTCGTTATTGCCTGTTTTCCAAAGCGATGCAGCATACATGCCGCGACTGATGGACGTGAAGTAATGTTCAGGTCCGAAGTTATCGGCTAACCAACGCAAATTGCCTTGCAACAACCTGAGCGCTTTGTCTTGTTTGCCATTTTTCAAATAAACCATGCCGCGCATGGCGGCTTGGCTTGATCTGGCCGGGCGACCCAAACGCTCGGTTTCTTGGTCGATCAAGTTGTAACTCTCCAGCGCATCTTTCCATTTGTCAGCGCCAACCAAAGCTGCATTGGAGCGGTTGCGCGCAAACAGCCACATGGGTGAACCGAGTTGATACCCTTGATCCAACACAATTTTTTCACTGCGTGCCGAAAAAATAGCCGCATCTTGGTAATGCCCATTGGCAATGTACAAATCTGCAACTCGGTTGTAGAGCCCCATCAAATTGTTTTCGCTGATGCCAAATTCTTTGGCCAAGTTGTAGGCGTCACGCAAAGTCCATTCCGCGTCGGCATACATGCCAGCCATGGTTTGTTGCGAAGCCAAGTCGGCCATCGCGTAGACGACTAAATTTTGGGTCCACGTTTTGGCGTTTTCATTGGGCGCTAAATTGATCATTCGCTGCAATTCACGCGCCTTGTCAACGGCCACTCTTGCGTTTTCTATGCCTTCTTGCCATTTGCCAATGCGCATAGAAAAGCGCGATTTGGACATATAAAACTCAGTGCGCGCGCGCGCACTCCAAAACGGCACGCCCCCGCGTTGGGGCATATTGGCCAATTCAACTTTGACGATGTTTTCTGCTTCGCTCAAGAGCCGCGAGGCTTCTTTGATGTTGTTGTCATCCAAATAATCGTTGGCGACTTGGAGGCGCAAACGAATCGCATCAGGCGGCCACTTTTGGGTTTGAATCAGTTCGGCTCCCAAGCGATATGCTTCGGCTCGTTTTTCTGTGCCAGCCAAAAAACCACGCAAACCCCACTTGCCCTCGGACGCATCGAACTTGGCCCACTCGCGCAAATTTTCTTCTCGCTTGACAACATCGCCCAACTTGACGGCAGCCAAATCTTTTTGTCGATACAAAATCGTTTTGCTGGCGTTGAGCGCATTGGCATCGACCGGCTCATCCAAGATCGCTTGCAAACGAGCGCGTTCGGTCTCAGACAACTTGACAGCGCCTTGGCCCAGCTCTTGTGCCGCAGCAGAAAAATTGGCACAACACAACAACAATGCAACAAAACCTGCGTAGATTTTTCTTTTCAACATGGCAAAGCTCCAAAATCGGCCGCTGAATATTTATCAAAAATATAGCGTATTTAGGACAATCCTACTACTGTTTGCTTTTTAATTATTTAAATTTCAAA
>CAIYFE010000297.1 GCA_903925445.1 uncultured Burkholderiales bacterium
GTTGAAGAACTGATCATCGAATTGAAACAAGATTACACCGTGGTGATCGTCACCCACAACATGCAGCAAGCAGCGCGTTGCAGCGACAACACAGCCTACATGTACTTGGGCGATTTGGTGGAGTTCGGACAAACCGAACAAATTTTCTTCAAGCCTAAGCGTCAAGAGACAGAAGACTACATCACCGGTCGATTCGGTTAATTCACATCAAGAGATACACCATGCCCGACAAACACTTATCTTCACAATTCGACGCTGACTTGAACAATCTGTCTTCACGCGTCATGGAAATGGGGGGCTTGGTGGAGTCCCAAATCCGCCAAGCTGTTTATGCGCTTTCGCATTTCAATGCAGAAGCCGCGCAAACTGTTTTGCAAGTTGAGCACCGCGTCAACTCTTTTGAGGTTGAAATTGATCGCGATGTTTCCTCCATCATCGGTCGTCGCCAGCCGACTGCGCGCGATTTGCGCTTGCTCATGGCCATGTCTAAAACCACGGCCAATTTGGAGCGAGTGGGTGACGAAGCGGCCAAGATTGCGCGCATGGTCAACTCCATCATTGACAGCGGTACGCCGCGTTCCTTGCCTTCTTCCGATTTGCGCATGAGTGCAGACTTGGCCTCTGGCTTGCTGAGAAAAGCACTGGATGCGTTTGCGCGTTTGGATGTGCCTACAGCCATCAGCATCTTGCGAGAAGACGATCAAATCGACCAAGAGTTCGATGGTTTCGTGCGCAAGCTCATCACCTACATGATGGAAGACCCACGCACCATTTCTGCCAGCTTGGATTTGCTGTTTGTGGCCAAAGCCATTGAACGCATTGGCGATCACGCCAAAAACATTGCTGAATTCATCATTTATGTGGTCAAAGGTGAAGACGTGCGTCATACGCCATTGGCCGATGTTGAATCGTCAATGAGTTGAGGTGTCTTGAACCATGAAAATGCCCCGTATTTTGGTGGTCGAAGATGAGGCCGCCATTGCTGAGTTGATTGCGGTCAATCTTCGACATCAAGGCATGTTGGCTGTTTTGGCCAGCGATGGCGATGCAGCACAAAAAGAAATCGATCAAGTCCTGCCCGATGTCATCTTGCTGGATTGGATGTTGCCTGGGCTGAGCGGTTTGGCCCTTGCACGTCGCTGGAGAGCTGACCCCCGAACCAAGTCCACGCCAATTTTGATGTTGACAGCGCGAGGCGATGAGCCCGATAAAGTGGCCGGACTCGATGCGGGGGCAGACGATTACATCACCAAGCCTTTTTCAACCCAAGAATTATTGGCACGCATTCGAGCGGTGTTACGCCGACGTGCGCCCGAACAAGCCACCGATCTTGTGACGCTTGGTGAGTTACAACTGGATGGCTCTACCCATCGCGTCCATTTCCGCGATCAGCCGATCAAACTCGGACCGACCGAATTCAAATTGTTGAACTATTTGATGCATCACGCCGAGCGCGTTCACAGCCGCAGTCAGTTGTTGGATCGCGTTTGGGGAGACCACGTGTTCATCGAAGAGCGCACGGTTGACGTTCACGTCAAACGCTTGCGCGAAGCCTTGGGTGAAGCCGGCGTCATGGTCGAGACGGTGCGTGGCGTAGGATATCGAATTACGGCTAATTCCTGATAGTCGTTGGGGTGTTTGTGCTTCTGCGATTTTTTAGTTTCGTCCTGCTTGCTTGCGCGGGTGCATTGCTTGGTTTTTATTGGTCTCAATCGCACGAAGCGACGACCGCGGGCATGTCGTTGCTGATGGGTGTTTTGGGCGCAATTTTTGTCTGGTGGACGCTGGATGCGCTGCGAGGTTTGCGCGTGGTCTCGTGGTTGCGCCGAGGCGACTTGGCCAAGGCACCGCAAACTTATGGTTTATGGGGCGAGGTGTCGGATCGCGTGCGCAAGTTGCTTCGCGACCGTGACCGCTCGCTTGAAGCCAGCAATCAAAGGCTGACTGATTTTTTGCTGGCCATACAAGCGTCACCCAACGGCGTGATTTTGTTGGACGACAAAGCGCAAATCGAATGGTGCAACCAAACTGCGGCTGAACAGTTGGGCATTCATCCCGTTCGCGATATTGGTCAACGCATTGGCAATTTGTTGCGAGATCCCGTGTTCACTGGGTACATGAATTCTGGCGACGTTTTGTTTCCCGTGGTGATGGCAGGATCAGGGGATCGCGAAGGGCATCCCGTTCGAATTTCAATTCAGCGTCATCCTTATGGCGAAGGCAAGCAGTTATTGCTCACGCGCGATGTCACCGCCTTGGAGCAAGCCGAGGCCATGCGACGCGATTTTGTGGCCAACGTCTCGCATGAGATTCGTACCCCGCTCACGGTGCTTTCGGGATTTGTTGAAACCTTGCAAACGCTGCCGCTTAATCCTCAGGAACAAAAGCGTTACTTAGCCCTGATGTCCACGCAGGCTCATCGCATGCAGAGTTTGGTGGAGGATTTGCTCACACTGTCTCGGCTTGAGGGCAGTCCAAGTCCTGGTTTTCATAACACCATCTGGGTGGATCAACTGGTGCGGGTGTGTCAAGAAGAGGCGCAGGCGCTGTCATCGATGTTGTATGCCAATCAAGCAGCACAAGTCTTTGAAGTCAATTGGGATGCACGTTTGACGCACGCGAAATTGATGGGCGAGCCCCGCGAGTTGCAAAGTGCTTTATCCAACTTGGTCAGCAACGCAGTGCGTTATACGCCGGCGGGGGGGCGCATTGAAATCCAAGCCTCGTTGACTCCTGATGACAAACTGTGTCTCAAAGTCACAGACAGTGGCGCAGGTATCGCCGCAGAACACATTCCTCGCTTGACTGAGCGTTTTTATCGCGTGGACAAAAGCCGCTCGCGTGACTCAGGCGGAACGGGTTTGGGACTTGCCATTGTCAAACACGTGGCGCAGCGCCATGGCGGTAGTTTGAGCATTCAAAGCGTGTTGGGGCGGGGATCGACCTTCGCCTTGGTGTTGCCATTAGAGCGAATTCGTTTGCACTGATTTTTTCTGGGCGCGCCACAAGGTCAAGCCCAATACCAAGGCCGTTAAACACAGTGCAATGCTGCTGGCCTGCCAAAATGCAACGGGCGACCTCTCGGTCAAACCTTGCAGCCAAATCCTATCCTGAGCCGAGTAAGCCATGGCGTATCCGCCTGCCAATCCAAGCCCCCAAAGGCACACGGTGTAAGTCAGCAACGGTAAAACTGTGATCCCAAAGCTGCGCAGGTTGAACACGCAAAATACCTGAATGGCATCGGCCAGGTGATACAGACAAATCCACGCCAAGATGCGGCCTGCCAAGGTGGCCACGACAAGTGATTCGGTGTAGAGCAGGGCAATATCCAATCGAAAAAAACCAAGCAGTGCAGCCAATGTGCAGGCGCTGATCAAAACCAAGGTCAAGCCTGTGCGAAGCGTTTGTTGTGTTTTGCGGGTTTGTTTGGCGCCAAGCCAAAAGCTCACACGCGCGCTGGTAGCGATCGACAAAGCCAGAGGCACCATGTAAAGCACAGCCGCCATGTTGCTTGCGATTTGGTGGCTCGCAGTCGCTTGAACACCCATGCGTGCGATGAACAGCGACATCAACGTGAAAGAAGTGACCTCAACGCCAATCGCCAATCCACTGGGGATGCCCAGTTTTAAAAACTTGGACAGGTGGGTCAAACTGGGCGCTTCCATGCGTTGCCACAACAAGTAAGGGCGATAAAAGTCTTGCGTTTTAAGCAGCCACACCGCCACGCCCAGCATGAGGTGGTTCACAACAAAAGACGCCCAAGCGCACCCCACCAAACCTTGTGGTTCCAACCATCCAGGAATGCCCAGCACCCAGGTGAGGGATAGCGGGATCTTCACGCACAGGGCGAGCACTTGAACAGCGGTGACCCATTGAGGCTTACCCAGACTTTGGTTCAGCGTGCCAAACATCCGAAACAACAACGACGCTGGCAAAGACAAGGCCACGATGGCCAAATACTGTCGAACTTGGTCATCCAACTCGTGCGGAATTTGGGTCCACTTCAACAAAAAATCTGGAAAGAGCAAGGCGCCAATTCCTACCGCGCTGAGCAATGCAACCAAATACAAAGCTTGCCGAAGCGATTGCCCCACAAGCGCTTGGCGAGAAGCGCCGTGCAATTCAGACCAAATGGGGAGCAGCGCTTGCAACACACCCATGAGCGAAATGAAAACGGTGATGTATGTGGCCGAGGCCACAGCCAACGCGGCCAAGGCCGTGTCGGCAAAACGACCGGCGATGACTGTGTCGGTGATGCTAAAGGCCATCACAGCCAGTTGGCCAATCAACACCGTGGCCGCGTGACGCAAGATGACACGGCGCTCGCTCATGACTTGGATTTGCGCTGGTAAAGAATCACATCTTCGTTGCGGTCAGACGGGCGGCGAACGGTTTGAATGCGCGTCCAATCGTTCAAGCGAATGACCGTGGGCAACTCTGGGCGCAGTTCGGAGTCAATCAGCAACCAGGGACAAAGCGCTTTTTGTGGGTGAGTTTTGTCGTCCAGCGGCTCAAGCGCATAGCCTCCGTGAAAATGAAAGGCCGTCATTTGCCCCATGTTCAATCCGTAAGTCATCAAGCAGCTGGGACGTTGTGCGTCTTGCTGCGCCATGATGGCATCGACTCGCTCAACCCAAGGTTTGTAGCTGCGCGCAAAGTCAAGCAAGGGCAGCCACAAAGTCATCAACAGCAACCAACACAAGGCCGCACCGCCAGCGGGAAGCACCACACTTTTCCAGAGCGCGTGACGGTGTTTGCCCACGCGCCAGCGCACCAACAAAGCCCAAAATACGGTGGCCGCAGCCGCGCAAAGCGTGGCAAACCAAGTAAAACTCGGGACAAACCCAGGCGCCAACTTGGCAACGTTCGCGGCAGGCTGAGCAGGCCAGCCAGTTTGCATGGCCAACCACACCACCCAAATGATGAATGCGCATCCCGAAAAGAAAATCAGGGTGAACCAATCGATCAAAGCAGACACGCTGCGGCGCAAAGTAGGCAGCGCAAAAGCGCCCAATGTGGCCAATGGTGGCAAGGCCAAAAGCATGGTGCTGTCGGCAGTCGGTGTGAACAAAGAGGTGGTCAGTGCCAGCGAGGCAAACCACAGCGGCAGCATCACATGGTGACTCCAACGCATGGACGTCCACTGACGACGCCATGTCCACAAAGTCCACAAGGCGAGAGGCCAAACTGGCCAGTTGAACCAAATCAGCAAACGCAAAATGCTGCGCCATTCACTCCAGTTGACCAACAAGGCTTGAAGTCGCCATTGCCAAATGTGCAAGGCGCTGGCCAGGCCCGCAATTGCAGCCGATAAAAGCAACAAACCGAACACAGCGCGTCGATCTTGTCGCAGCACCACCGCGCTGCCCAACGCCAAAATCACCGCAAAACTGGGTGCACCGCAAAGGCACAGGCCGATCAAACCAATGATCAGCGCCATCCAGCTGTATTTGGGGTGATAGCTCAGGGCGCTGACGCCATAAAAAGCGAAGCTCATGAATGCCAGTTGCGCCAAGATTGGGCTGGCTTCGTGCGAGAGCAAGGCCAAGCCCAAGCAAGCAATCAACGCCAAGAGCGAACCGTCGGCAATGGTTCTTGCGTAGTCCTTGGGCGAAGCCTCGCCGCCAAAAGCAAATGTCACGGGTTGCGCTTGAGGCGAACGCGCCAAGTAGTAAGCCGCGTGCCAAGTCGCCATCAAGGTGAGCATGAGCAAGAGCGCAAATGGCACACGCACCGCCAAACTCAAAGACACAAAAGAAGGCGCCCCCTGAATGGCCCATGCGCCAATCCAGTAGGGCAGCAAC
>CAIYFE010000298.1 GCA_903925445.1 uncultured Burkholderiales bacterium
GCCCTTGCCCGCAGACGATCTGATCCTGCGCGCGGCTCGCGCTTTGCAAGCAGCCAGTGGCACAACATTTGGCGCCCTCATTCAGATTGAAAAAACCATACCCGCGCAAGCTGGCATGGGCGGCGGCTCTTCCGATGCGGCCAGCACTTTGCTGGCACTCAACCAATTGTGGCAATTGCATTGGCCCCTTGAACGGCTGCTGCCCTTGGGCTTGGCGTTGGGTGCCGATGTGCCGTTTTTCCTTCACGGGCGCAACGCTTGGATTGAAGGCATTGGCGAACAAAACACCGCTTTGGACATCCCCGCCGCCCGTTTTGTGGTGCTCAAACCCAACGCGGGACTGCCAACCGCGAAAATTTTTAACGCACCCGACTTGGAGAGGTCTACAAAAGCTGCTACAATGGCGGACTTCGCTGCTCATCCTTTTGGCTTTGGTCGAAATGATTTGCAACCCGTGGCTCAAGCGCTGTGCCCTGAAGTTGATCAAGCCCTTTCGTGGCTCTCTTCTTTTGGATTAAGCCCGCGCATGACGGGGTCAGGTAGTGCAGTTTTTGCACATTTGCCTGAACATGTGGCGCTTGACGTCGCTCCCCACGGTTGGCAAATGCAGGTGTGCAGCAATATGGCCTCTCATCCTTTGGCGGATTGGGTGGTCAGCGACAGTTAACGGTTGGCAGTGAAAGCTGTTGTCCTGTGTAGGGGAGTCGCCAAGCTGGTTAAGGCACCGGATTTTGATTCCGGCATGCGAAGGTTCGAATCCTTCTTCCCCTGCCAAATATATTTAACAAGCGCGCATCATGTCGACCTCCAACCTCCCAGACTTCATGGTTTTCACTGGCAATGCCAATCCAACGATGGCAGCCGAAATTGCCAAGCACTTGGGCATTGAGTTGGGGGCAGCCCATGTGGGCCGCTTCTCCGACGGCGAAGTGACCGTCGAAATCAATCAAAACGTCCGCGCGCGCGATGTCTTCGTGGTGCAAAGCACATGTGCTCCCACCAACGAAAGCCTGATGGAGCTGCTCATCATGGTTGATGCGCTCAAGCGCGCCTCAGCCGAGCGCATCAGCGCCGTGATTCCTTACTTTGGCTACGCCCGCCAAGATCGCCGTCCGCGTTCTAGCCGCGTGCCCATCTCCGCCAAGATGGTGGCCGATCTGCTGCAAACCGTGGGCGTCGCCCGCGTGTTGACCATGGATTTGCACGCTGACCAAATTCAAGGCTTCTTCAACATTCCGGTTGACAACATCTACGCCTCGCCCGTGCTTTTGGGCGATTTGCGGCAACAAAACTACGACGACTTGATCGTCGTCTCGCCTGACGTGGGTGGCGTGGTTCGCGCGCGTGCGCTGGCCAAACAACTCGGTTGCGACTTGGCCATCATCGACAAACGTCGCCCCAAGGCCAATGTGTCTGAAGTCATGAACGTGATCGGCGACATTGATGGCCGCAACTGCGTCATCATGGACGACATGATCGACACCGCGGGCACCTTGGTCAAAGCGGCCGAAGTGCTCAAAGAGCGCGGCGCGAAAAAAGTTTATGCCTATTGCACGCACCCGATTTTTTCGGGTCCCGCCATTGAGCGCATCGCCAAAGGCAGCGCTTTGGACGAAGTTGTGGTGACCAACACCATTCCTTTGAGCGAAGCCGCCCGTGCATGCCAAAAAATTCGCCAACTCACCGTGGCGCCGTTGATCGCTGAAAC
>CAIYFE010000299.1 GCA_903925445.1 uncultured Burkholderiales bacterium
CCTAAATGCCCAAGGAATGTAATGCGTGGGCGTGTGAGGCGCGAACACTTGCCCCGTCAGATGGTCGCTCCAAATGTCATGCGCTCCTATGTTCTGCAGCAGTTCTTGGGTGAATTCGCTCTTTAGGGCATCACCCGCTTCGCCCAGGAAGACGCGTGGCAAAGCGGTTTGAGAAGTCTTCATCGGCCCAGAAAGCCAATCGTGCAAGCTGCCCCAACTGCGTTGTGCCAGCTGGTGCTTGAGCGCGTTGAGTTCTTTCTCGGTGCGTTCAAGGTCACGCAATCGATAACGGTGTTGCCCCAAGACGTTGTCAAACCAAAGACAGGCCTGCGGATGTTGTTGGAGCAGCTGGGATAAATTTTCTAAAGCATCCATGCGGTGGTGATGCACCGCTGTGCCTTGCTGTTGCAAGTGCCGACCGTGTCGCCATTGAAAAAGTGGCGCGGCGATGGGGTCGATGTCAAACACATCAATGCGCGCAAAACGCAACAACCAGCTGCGCGGCATCATCCAACCTGCGCTGGCGCCAATCAAAAGCAGTTCGTCGCTGGCGGGCTGAGTTGTATTTAAAAAGTATTCAATGTGAGCCAGTGTGCCTTGCCAGCGCTTGAGGGACTGCGCTGCATGCCAATGCCAATTGAGGCCGCCGGTGCCGCCGGCGCGGACCAAATCAGAAAAAAAGCGTTGAAATTCAAGCATTTGCCAACTATATCCGCGTGTCAAAACGATGGATTTTGAGGTTGGCACGGGCATTGCAAGGTTGATTCCAAAGGCACTTCGAGTGTCGATAAACCGTCATGGCTTTTGGGAACACATCATGCAAAGTTTCAATTGGACTCAATTTCTGGCAAGCACCATCGGCATTGCGATGCTGTTGCTGGGCGCTTTGTGGTGGGTTCGCCGTCAAAAGAATTTGACGGGTGGTCTGCTGAGCGATCGTCGCATTCAAGTGCTTGAAGCCATGCCTTTGAGCTTGAAGCACAAGATGGTGTTGATCCAAGTGGACGACCAGTTGGTGTTGGCCAGCGTCAGTCCAGCCGAGGTCAAGACCTTGCACGCGTGGACGCAAGGAGCTGACCATGTGGCATAAACCGCTGACCAAAAAAGTTCTGTATGTGATTTTGTGCATGTTGTTGCTGGCCATGTGCTTGCTGCCCACGATGGGGCATGCGCAAGGTATTCCGCTGGTCAACGTCAGCACATCCAAAGCGGGCCAAACCTACAGCATGAATTTGCAGTTGCTCGGTTTGATGACCGTGCTGTCTGTGCTGCCTTCGATGCTGTTGATGATGACCTCGTTTGTGCGAATCATCATCGTCTTGTCGATCTTGCGCCAAGCGCTGGGCACGGCTCAAACACCACCCAACACGGTGCTGGTGGGGTTGGCCTTGTTTTTGACCTTCTTCATCATGTCGCCCGTCTTCGAGCAGGTGTATGCCGATGCCGTGGGACCTTACATGAATGGCAATTTGGATTTTGACAAAGCCTTGATCAAAGCAGAGGTTCCGATTCGCGACTTCATGACCAAGCAAACCCGCGAAGACGACATTGCCATGTTCATGCAAATCTCCAATCGCCGTGAACTCGAAAGCTCAGCGCAAGTGCCTTTCACGACGCTGATGCCCGCGTTCATCACCTCTGAAATCAAGAGCGCTTTCACGATCGGATTTTTGATTTACATCCCATTTGTGGTGATTGACTTGATCGTCGCCAGCGTGCTGATGTCCATGGGCATGATGATGCTTTCGCCCATGATCATTTCGATGCCCATCAAATTGATGTTGTTTGTGTTGATCGATGGCTGGACGCTTTTGATGTCCTCACTGTCCAACAGCTTTGTCTACTAAGGAGAGATTCATGGACACCGCCGCAGTCGTAGATTTAGCGCGCCAAGCATTGTGGATCGCCATGTTGATCTCAGCGCCCATCTTAGGCGTAGGTTTGGCCGTGGGTTTGATCGTGGGCATTTTTCAGGCCGCCACATCGATCAACGAACAGACCTTGAGTTTCATCCCCAAAGTATTGGCCATTGGGTTGACCATTTCGTTGACTGGCGGCTGGATGATCAACACCTTGGTTGATTACACCCGCAGCATCTTCACGCGCATTCCCAGTTTGTTCAACTGATCGACCATGAACATCGCCCTCACAGATTTGGTCAGCAAGTTTTTGGTCATCATTTGGCCGATGCTGCGCTTGTCTGCGTTTTTGGCGTTCACATCGATGTTCTCAATCCGTGCTGTCAACCTTCGGATTCGCATTGTGCTGGCCTTCACCATGGCCTTTTTTGTGTCGCAACAAATCGAGATTCCATCGATCGATCCCCTAAGTGCAGCGGGCGTGATGGAAGTGGCGCGGCAAATTTTGATTGGCTTGACGCTGGGTTTGATTTTTCAAGTCGCCTCGGCTGCCTTGGTGGTGGCGGGTCAGGCCGTGTCGGGCTCGATGGGCTTGACGATGGCCACGATGGTGGACCCCAACATGGGCAACGTCCCCGTGCTCTCATCGTTTTTCAACATCCTGGGCACTTTGATTTTTTTGGGCATTGGTGGCCATTTGGTCGTGTTTGGCTTGGTGATTGAGTCCTTCAAATTACTGCCCATCGGGCAAGAGTTTTTCAGCCAAGACATGCTGGGCAAGATGATCCACTGGAGCAGCATGATGTTCTTAGGCGCTTTGCTCATTGGGTTGCCGGTCATGATGACCTTGCTCTTCATCAACGTCGGCTTGGGCTTTGTGGCACGTGCTGCGCCCAGCTTGAACATTTTCACCGTGGGATTTCCTGCGTTGATCTTGACGGGATTTGTCGTGCTCATCATGTCGATGGGCAACAACCTTTCGCGCATTCAATGGATCTGGGCGCAGTCCTTTTTGATGCTGCGTTCTTACTTAGGCGAGTGATATGTCCGAAGGCAGTCAAGACAAAACCGAACAACCCACGGCGCAGCGGGTTAAAAAAGCCCGCGAAGAAGGCCAGATTGCGCGCTCGCAAGAATTGCCCCCAGCGGCCATGATGATTGCGGGCACGTTGTTTTTCACAATGACCGGTCAATATGTGTTTGGTCGCATGAGCGATTTGTTTCGCTCGCAACTTCAGTTTGATCGTCGCATCGCTGACAAGGCGGAACTTTTGCCCGCTATTTTTGCGGGGTCCATCGTGGATGGATTCATGATCGTTTTTCCCTTGCTTTGCATGTTGTATGTGATTGCTGTCTTGTCTACCGGCTTGGCGGGCGGCTTTATTTTTCAACCTAAATTGGCTCTGCCCAAGTTCAGCAAGCTCAGTCCGATGAGCGGTTTGGCGCGAATGTTTGGCCCGCAAGCCTTGATCAACCTGGGCAAGTCGGTGTTGAAATTCGTGGTCGTGGGGGCAATTTTGTGTGTCTCGGTCATGAACAACTTGAACGACTTGACCAATATTTCACAGATGGATTTGAACGCAGCCATCAAGGTGTCTGGTCGCATCATCGTGGACTCGTGTTTTTGGTTGAGCTTGGGTTTGGTCTTGGTCGCATTGGTGGATGTGCCTTTGCAACGCCATCAGCTCAATAAAAAGCTCAAGATGACCAAGCAAGAAGTCCGCGACGAAATGAAAAACTCGGAAGGTAACCCCGAGATCAAAGGTCAAATCCGCCGCCGCCAGCGCGAAATTTTGAACAACAAAATGATGCTCAAAATTCAAGACGCTGACGTGGTCATCACCAACCCAACCCACTTTGCGGTGGCCCTGTCGTATGACCCAACTGACGACGGCGCGCCCATTTTGATCGCCAAAGGCGAGGACGCTTTGGCCGCCAAAATTCGGGAAAAAGCCCAAGAGCATGGGGTCTACCTCTTCGAAGCGCCACTGCTTGCCCGAGCCTTATACTTCACCACTAAGTTGGACCACCCCATTCCCGAGCCCCTCTACCATGCCGTGGCGCAGGTGATTGCTTACGTGTTTAGCCTCAACCAGTCCTATGGCCGAGGGGGTCAAGTGGTCAAACCCACGCCCAAAGTTCCCGACGAAATGAAGTTTGAAGCGAACGGTAAGTTGATGACTTCATAAGCCCACCATTGATCGTATGTCTGAAATCCATCAAAGCCCCGGTGATCGGTTGCGTTTTGAAATACTCCTCAAGTCTTTGACCGAGGGAAGCCTGAACTTGGCCGTGCTCAGCGACCATGACATGGTGCTGGATTTCTACGGCAATTTGTTTGAGCAAAGCCTCAAAGCCAAGGGCGAAACGCAAGTCGAGTTTTGTTATTCCACCAACTCTGAAAAGTTGGTTCAAAAATTCAACGAAATTTTGTCTGACTTAACGCTCAACCAAGCGCTTGAGAAGGAACAAAAACACGCACCGCGTCGCTACTTGTTGTTCAGAGACTCCATCTTGATGCAAGAGTTCGAGTTGCAGCTTTTGGCGCGTTTGGTCAATGGCTTTCCAGCCAGCAACATCAGCATCATTTTGCTGATCAACAGCGCCGGCAGTTATCGCAACAAACTCGAAGCATTCGGCAAAAATTTATTGCAATGGGAAGTCAAAACCAAAGCAGGCGCGCCGCGCAAACCCCTCGAGGATTGGGTCGCGCAAGAAGACACCCATGAGCCCGTCTTGCAAGCCGTAACACGCCCCGGCAAAGACATGTTGGATCCAACAGACCCAACTCCCATGAACGAGTCGGCGGTCTCTAAGTTACTCAATATCCCAACCAAAACAGCTTGGCGCGTGCCGAGTTTTGGTTTTTCTAAAAGCACCCAAGCCGACGAAGTCACGCAGGTCAATTCGCCCACGCCACCCGCATCGATGACCGACCAGAGCAGCGGTACATTCACCGAACCCGTGCTGCACGAGCCAGAATTTCATGCCACACCCAAGGCGGCTGAGTTCATTGATCCGCCAGCCGATGTGCCCTTGAACATTGACAAACCCAAACGACGATTTCCTTGGGGCATGTTGTTTTTGGTTCTGCTCTTGAGCGCAGCGGCCTCCGCGTTTTTGTACAAAGATTTCTTGTTGGGCGAGGTGGAGAGCTTTAAAAAATATTTGTTGCGTGGCACGCCCGCCAAAGCCTCACCAGCCGAACAATCAGCCAGCGAAATTCAAGCAGCCGCTTCACAAGCCATGGCGCGAGCCGAGGCTGAAATGGCAGCTTCGGTTGCGCAGCAGGCGGCTTCGGTCGCCAGCCAAGCGGCCAGCGTGGCCAGTGAAGCGCTGTCTTTGGCCTCTGCGCCGCCTTCGGGGTTAGCAGCCTCCGCACCAGCTGTGGTTGCGTCAGCGCCAGCTGAAAAAATAGACAAAACGGAAAAAAGTAGTTCTAAAGTTGCCGCCGCCGCGTCCGATCAGGATTGGGTCAATCAATTGCCCGACAACGGTTATGTGGTGCAGTTGGCGGCATTTGATACCTTGGAAGAAATTCAGGCGTTCAAGCGCAGTCAAAGCGCTTACGCCCAAACGCGCATCATGTCGCCCTTTAAAAAGGGAACGAACAAGCGCTATTTCATTTTGGTGGTGGGGCCGTTTGCGACCAAAGCGCAGGCGGATGCTTTCATGGCCACAGATGCTCTGTACAACAAAGGTTGGCTCAGAAGCAGCAAGTCGGTCAAAACACAGTTTGATCACTCATAACGCGTGGTGACAAGGGAGTAAAGCATGAGTAACGATCACAACTTGATCAGAAGCAACCACCCGGATGCCGAGATCAGCACGACCGATTCCAGCAACGGCTTTGAAGTCGATAAGCCAGAAAAGCTGCCTCAGTTGCGCATAGAAGATTTGCCCGAAGACGCCAAGGGTTTGTCGCCAGAGGAGTTGGCGCATGTGCCAACCTTGACAGACTCCATCGGCTCTGAAGAACCCGCCCAAGTACCGCAAATGCAGCAAGAGTCAGTGCCCGAAGCGGTTGAAATGGCTCAAGAGTTGATGCCTCAAGCCGATTCATGGGTAGAGGTTTGCCAAATGCGCATTGCGAATTTGTCAGATGAAATCCATTCACTTAACGAGCGGCTAGATCGCTTTGAAAAAAGAATTAAGGCATAGACATGGCAGACCAGTCACAAGCAGCATCCGTCGCTGAGGAAGCCACTTCTGAACAAGAAGCGGCTGGTGATGAGTCGTTGGTTGATGTGGAGGCGACTGCAAATCGTCTGACAGAAATCGCCAACGAGTCTTTGGACACCAATGAGGTGGCTCGACAAATTGAAGAGCTGACCTCGGTCGTCTTAGATTCTGCTGAAGTCTCCACCCGCTCCGCGTCGATCGCCGCCGACGTGAGCGCCACCATGCGTGCCGTGGTGACAAAAATTCAAGAGACCAACCGCCGCAACGTGATGCATTCGCGCATTGTGCTGGGTGTTGTGGCCGGCGCTTTGCTGTTGGCCATGGGCGTGTTCTTTGCCATCACCGTCAAAATGACCAAGTCGATCAAAGAGCTCGACACCATTGTGTATTCGATGGCCAAACGGGTGATCGAAGTAGACGCCAGCTTGACCGCGATTGGCAAAACCAACTCGGACTTGTCCGAGGTGACCGAGCGCCAAGACAAGTTGTCCGATGACCAAGCCAAGTTGGCCTCTCGTCTGGAAGACATCAGCAAGGCCTTGGCAACCTTGCCCGCGAGTGTGATTGAGCAAAGCAACAAAGCGGCCGATCCCAAATCACAAGCGCTCGAAAAAGAAATCCAAGGCCTCCAAGCCAAGCTCGCAGCGATTGACAGCAAACTCTCCAACTCACCTGCGCTCAAAACTGCTCCAGTCGTGGGTCCAAGTACGCAAACTTTGCTGCAAGAAATTCAAAAACTGCGCCAAGATGTGGACGCAGCCAGCCGCTCACGCAACGCTGCGCAAGCAGAAGCTGACAAATCTTCAGCCAAGGCCTTAGAGCTGTCACTTTCCAAATCAATGGCTGCTGCCGACAAGGCCGAAAAAGCAGCCAACATGGCCAACAGCGCCGCTGAAAAAGCCGCCGCCGCCGAAAAAGCTGCCGCCGCCGAGCGATTGGCTGCACTCAAAGCCGCCGCCGAAAAAGCCGCAGCCATGCGCTCGGGCGGCTACGTTGCCGAAAAGCCTGAGCCCGACCGTGCCAGCTTAGAACGTTCAGCAGCGCAAAAAGCCGCAGCCCAAAAAGCTGCCGCCGAGAAAGCTGCAGCTGACAAAGCCGCCGCAGACCGCGCAGCAGCCGAAAAAGTGATTGCAGAAAAAGCTGCCGCAGACCGAGCCGCCGCTGAACGTGCCGCAGAACAAGCCCGGCAAGCCGCTGCTCAAGCAGCCAATGCCGCGCGTACACGGGACAATTTGATCAAGTACCCCAGAGTTCCCGCCTCAAACGGCGACCAGAACTGAGCGCGCGGGCATCCAGTATCAGTGCAGCGCGAACGATTGAGCGCTTGCATGCGGCCAATCGCTGAACACCTCGGGTAGCTCTTGCGCTTGTTGTGCCAACAAAGCGCCTTCGGGCACTGTATCGATCAAGTCTGCCAAATGACACACTTGTTTCTCGCTCACACGAACCATGATGTGTTTGGGGCTGATTTGATGGGGCTCTTGCATGCCCGCAGCTTCAATCAACTCTTTGAGCGCCTCTAAAGTGTTGGTGTGGAATTTATGAACACGCTCGGCCTTGTCGGGCACCACCAACGCGACTTGTCGAACTGGGTCTTGGGTGGTGACGCCAGTCGGACAATTACCGGTGTGGCAGGTTTGAGCTTGGATACATCCCAGCGCAAACATAAAGCCCCGCGCGCTGTTACACCAGTCCGCGCCTAAGGCAAGCACGCGTGCCATGTCAAAAGCGCTGACAATTTTGCCGCTTGCCCCAAGTTTGATGTGCTCGCGAAGTCCCGCCCCTACCAACGTGTTGTGCACCAATCGAAGCCCTTCTTGCAGTGGCATTCCAAGGTGGTCTGAAAACTCCAACGGCGCAGCACCGGTGCCGCCTTCCGCACCGTCGACCACGATGAAATCGGGTTGGATGCCTGTCTCTTGCATGGCCTTGACGATGCCAAACCATTCCCATGCATGACCAATGCACAACTTAATGCCCACGGGTTTTCCGTTGCTCAAAGTACGCAAGCGTTGGATGAAGTGCATCAACTCAATCGGCGTGGAAAAGCTGCTGTGAGCCGCAGGCGACACGCAGTCTTCACCGATGTTGACGCCACGAGCTTCGGCAATCTCGGCTGTCACTTTGGGGCCCGGTAAGACGCCGCCATGTCCTGGTTTGGCGCCTTGGCTGAGCTTGATCTCGATCATCTTGACTTGGTCTGATTGGGCGTTTTCAACGAAATGCGTTTCTGAAAACTGGCCTTGCTCGTCGCGGCATCCAAAATAGCCAGAACCAATTTCCCAAATCAAGTCGCCACCGTGAACTCGGTGATAGCGTGAAATGGAGCCTTCGCCGGTGTCATGTGCGAATCCACCTTTTTTGGCGCCTTCATTCAATGCCATGATGGCGTTCGCACTGAGTGCGCCAAAGCTCATGGCAGAAATGTTGAACAAGCTGATGCTGTAGGGCTGTGTGCAGTTTTTGCCACCGACTTGCACACGAAAGTCATGGCTTTCAATGTGTGTGGGTGCCATTGAATGGTTGATCCATTCGTAGCCTACAGCACGCAAATCCAGCTGAGTTCCAAAAGGACGTTTGTCAGATTCACCCTTGGCGCGTGAGTAAACCAAACTGCGTTGTGCCCGTGAAAAGGGCGATGCTTCGGTTTCTGACTCTAAAAAATACTGACGAATTTCAGGCCGAATTTTTTCCAGCATGAAACGCAAATGCCCAATGATGGGGTAGTTGCGCAAGATGGCGTGATGGCGTTGTTGCAAGTCGTAGGCGCCCACCAAAGACAGTGCCAAAAAAAGCACAGGCCACCAAAAATGAATCGACATCACGCTCGCGCCAAGCAAGCTGAAGATCAAACAAACCACCGAGACAATGAAAGCGGTGTAACGCACCGGATAAATCTGATTGAGTTTGTCCAGCAGCATGCGTTAGCTCCTTAGCGGATGAAAGGGTAGGTCAGGGTGAGTTTTTGAGTTTTGCAGAGAGTTTGCTTTGTGCCAGTGCGGAGACTTCTGCCCGTAAGCGAGCCGAGGTGAGTTGCTGATCTGCTGCTTGTTGCACCTCTTGCAGGTGATGCAAGATGGTCGAGCGCAGACCCGCAATGTCCGTGTCCAATTTTTCGAGTCGATCGGTCAACTCGCGGTGCAACGCCATGCGCTGCGTGAGCAAATTGACCTCGGCTGCGATGGTGCGCCAAGTCTGTGTGAGCTCATCTGTGGGCGGGGAGCGCAATTGATCAAACAACTCGGTAATCAGAGGATCAAACATTTGCGTTGGATCTTGCCCCTGTGTTTGCTCTGGCGTTTCCGTCAGCGTAGGAATTTCGGGCGATGGTTGGTGGGCAGCTGCCGATGGTTTTTTGCCGTCTTGACTGCGCACGTGGTTTTGAACAATGTCGTTGACCTGTCCCCAGCCTTCTTGTGGGGAGTAGCTTTTGAGTCCTTTGAAGGATAAAAATTGCGGTTCGTTTGACATGATCAGTGGTTCATTGAGCCAAGCGTGATTCGTTTCAAGAATTGTGGAATGCCCAGCGACGAAGTGCTTGGCGCTCGGCTTTGTTGAGCATTGGCGATCGTACTCGGTTTATCGGTGGTGACCTTTTCCTCAGGGCGAGTTTTGTGCAGTCGATGGCGACCCAGAATCGAATATTGATTGGACAAAGTACTGGATGTGGCCAACAAATTGTTGCGTGCGGTAGGCGCGGGCGACATTTTTGTCGCTGCCCTGGGCGTGTTGAGCATGGAGGCATGCGCAGTTTTTTTCATGGCCAATTCCGCCACGCGCATGTCACGCGCGGCGCAAACCGCTTTACCAAATTCGTTGAACGAAGCACCACAAGCGTCTTGCAAATCCATCAAGTAGCCGCGTTCGAACATGTCGCGTGCAGTTTGCGCTTCCAACACTGGAGGAGAAAGCATGAAGCTGACAGGGAAACGTTGCTTGGAAAACGCGTTGTTGTTCATCTGCTCTTGCTGAACGCGCGTGGGACAAACCAGCAAGGTGGGAGACGTGTGGATGGCAGAGTCAAACACCCAACGGTGACGGCTCAAAAAGCCTGAGGTTGCGGCCAATTCAATTTCGGACACGGACGTTGGAACAATCACCATGTCAAATTCAAACATCAGCTCGCCAGCGATGGAATCGGTCCAAGTCAAATCGCAAATCACGATGTCGGAGCTACTGGCTGCGCGTCGCAAGTGCAAACGTGCATCCAAAATGGGTCGGTTGCCGCCCTGATCCAAAGGCAAGATCTTGTGCTGAACCACAACGCCGATGTTGGGGGCTCGCGACAACCAAGTGCTTGATGAGCCATGCGTGTCAAAGTCAATCAATGTGACAGCCTCGCCTTGTCGACGGAAATATGCAGCGAGGTTGGCAGAAATAGTGCTTTTGCCAACGCCGCCTTTTTGGCTGGTCAGTAATATTTTGAATGTCGACATTTTTTTCTCC
>CAIYFE010000300.1 GCA_903925445.1 uncultured Burkholderiales bacterium
GTCAGCCCCAGGATTGGAATGTTTCGCGTGGGCTCATCCAATGCTTTTCTGATGATGCGGGTGGCCTCAATGCCATCCATTTCAGGCATGACCATGTCCATCAACACGATGTCAAAGCGCATGCTTTTGATTTTTTGAAGCGCCTTGACGCCGTCTTCGGCTTCATCGATGTTGGCAGTCGGCCACGCGTGTTGAAGAACTTTGCGTGCCAACAAACGATTCAGCGGGTGGTCATCGACCACCAATATTTTCAAATCTCCAGTGACGCAAGGCGACGCTCCGCTTTGTGGCGGTTGCGTTGCGGGGGCAGGGCAGGCCACATAAGGCAGCCAGACCCGAAAACAAGAGCCTCTTGCAATTTGACTGCGGACGTCGATGGTTCCGTTTTGAATTTCTGCCAACCGTTTGCTGATCGCCAAGCCCAAGCCATGACCCGCGTAACGTTTGATTTCTTGGGTGTGTGCTTGCTCGAATTGCCCAAAAATCAAAGGCAGTTTGTCTTGAGCAATGCCAATGCCTGAATCCTCGACTTCAAACAAAACGCCATCGTTGGCTTGCGATGCACGAACTTGCACAAAACCTTGATCGGTGAATTTGAGTGCGTTGCCAATGAGGTTGACCAAGATTTGCATCAAACGATGGCTGTCGCCTTTGAGCCACTGCGGCACATCTTGAAGAGAGAGCCGGTAATCGATGTCTAAATTCTTGACTCGGGTTTGAAACATGCCAAACGCGTTTCGAACGATTTGATGAACGTCAAACACTTCTTCTCGGATGCTCAAGTTGCCGGATTGGAGTTGCGAGTAATCCAAAATATCGTCGATCACCGTCAGCAAATGCTCGGCCGATTTGGTGACGTGGGATTGCAGCTCAAGCGCATTGTGTTCGTGCTGAATTTCATTTTTCAACAAGTCATTGAAACCAATGATGGCGTTCATGGGGGTGCGAAATTCATGGCTCACCGAGGCAATGAATTCGTCTTTTTGTTTTTGCTCGTTGAGTAACTTGATTTGTGTGCGTTCCAAGATTTCGTGGTTGGATTGGATTTTTCGTCGAATGCGTGCGGTCAGATTTTTGTAATGCAGCGGCAAACTCAAAATCAAAACCGCCATGTGTACATAAGCCAGCCAAAACACGGCCCAAGGCTGCTCCACCTGATCTGAGGCGATGGGAAGCAGCGCGTGCTCGGTCAAATAAGCCATGAAAAACTGCAACCCAATGGTGACCAGCAACCACATCACACTGTGCAAAAGTCCCAGCAAGTTCAAGGCGATGAGGGGCAGCAACACCAGCCAGTTCATGGTTCCGTGGCTGCCTCCCAAAAACATGGTCAGCGCCATCAAGTAGGCGCAGCTCAGACCAATGAACATTTGAATCATCAGCTTTGCATTGGCACCCCAAATGATCAGCAACATGCCCAGAAAATACAAAAACGGGTAGCCGCAATAAATCAAGGTCAACCAAGGATTGGTGGACATGACGATGTAAAAAGGCGAAAAAAAACTGGTCAGAAAAATCAAATTCAAAAGCGCTTCAAGTTTGTGCCCACGAATTTCGGGCGGTACTTTTTCATTGGCTTTGTCCAGCAACCAAACATAAAGCAGCTCAATGGGGCGCATCAAAAAGCGCAAAGCGCCAGGCATGCGGTGTGTGAAAAAGAGGGGTCTGACTTTTTCCGTGTCTTGGTGCGCTGCGGTGTTGGCTGGGCTCACAACTTGGGGGACTTGCGGCTGCAATGGAATTTCAAACCAAAAGGTGGAGCCTCTGCCCAATTCGCTGTCCACGCCAATTCGACCCTGGTGCAGTTGAATCAACTGGTCGCAAATGGCCAAGCCCAATCCTGTGCCGCCATAGCGGCGGTTGATTTCTGTGTCTGCGTGTGCAAAACGTTTGAAAATATTTTTCTGATGATCGGGTGATATGCCAATGCCGTTGTCTTTGATCTCTAAACGCAAGCACTCGGCTTGGCCCGACAGTCCAACATCGATGCGTCCGATGGACATGAACTTGATGGCGTTGCCCAGCAAATGATCGATCACTTGCGCGATCCGTGCGTTGTCCATGTTGCACCACGCTGGCGTTGAATCCGCAACACTCAGGGTGAACGCAATGGGTTTGCCTTGCGCTTGTTTTTTGGCTTTGTCCAGACAATCGTTGACCAGCTTGCGCGGATCGCAGGGCTTGCACACCAAGCTCAACTTGTTCGCCATCAATTGCGAATAATCCAAAATGTCTGAAATCACGCGAAGCAGCTGAATCGCTGACGTTTGAATGTGGCCAATGATTTGTAGCGCTTGGCTGGATTTGACTTCTAGGCTCAACAGTTCGTTGAAACCCAAAATTGCGTTCATGGGCGTGCGAAGTTCGTGGCTCACCGAGGCAATGAATTCGTCTTTGTGGGCTTGTGCGCGTTGCAGCTGCCAGTGGGTTTGCGCGAGTTCAAGTGATTTTTGTTCGAGTTGTTTGCTTCGCAGGGTGTTGAGGACTTCGTACAACCAAATCGAGAGCAACAGCCCCACCGAAATGGTGATTTGCATCGTCATGCTCCAGCGCGCATCGGAGGCTTGGAGATGGAAGTTTTGAATTTCTGGGTATTGAAAATTCAGCGCTGCCAGCAACGTCATGCAAAACAAGGACATGCCAAGCCAAAACAAAGCACTGCGCCGACCCATCATCAAAGCCGCAGTGGGCATGAAGGTGTACCAACTCATGCAAGGGGAATGAACGCCACCGGTGATGAGCGCCACATAAAAAATGTGCGCGTAATTCAGCGCCAACATCGCGTGCGAACAAGCCCGATAAGCATGCGTGACGCAATGCGCCCAATAAATACAAACAATCAAACCCAACGCAACGTAGTGCGATGTTTTTTCTTGCTCGGAAATCGCAATGGCGATGTAGAGCAATAAATTCAGGACAAAAAACACGATGAACGTGATGAACACGTTGTCGTGCGAGCGCGTGAGGCGACGTTCAATGCCTGTGAAAAAAACAGTGAAATAGTGATTGAGCATGGAAAAATGCTTTTTTATGATTGCTCATAGTCAATCATTTTTAATGATTATGAGTTAAATATGAGATAAATCTCAGTATAAAAGCGCTTATTTCCAGTTCGCGTCTGTTATTTAGTCATTAAGGTTTAATTTTAGAAAGTCGCAAAGCCAAATCTGCGCTGTTGGTGGCATCGTATTTGCGCATCAAACGGGCGCGATAAATTTCTACCGTTCGATGGCTGATGAGCAGCGCCTTGCCGATTTGTTTGCTGGTCAAGCCGTTGATCAAATGCGCGGCCACTTCGCGTTCGCGGGGCGTCAAAGCCACTTGGATGGGCGCACGAGCGCTCAAGTCTTCAAACGTCCAAATGCCTGCTTCGTGCGGATTGGCGCGATTCATTGCGCGACCTGTGACGTGACACCAAAAAGTTTCGCCCAGTTTGTCGCCCCCCACGCGTCGCATGACCCGCTCATCGGCATACACGCCTTGGGCATTCAAGATCGGTGCAATGCGTTGCCCCGTGCGTTCGTATTCGTCCACGCTGGGGTAGAGCAGTTGGAAGGTTTGCCCCACCAATTGCGTGCGCGAGGCGCCAAACATTTCGCACATGCGCTGGTTGCAATCGACCATGGTGCGGTTGCGCGACAACACCATGCCCACCGGTGCAAGATCAAAAGCTAAGCGGTAGTCGATGTCCATGCGGGGTCTGTGCTTACGAAAAACTACGTATCTCAATACGTAGTATCGTAGCGGTACTTTCTGGCAATTTTTGGAGCACTGCTTTGACTAAGATTTTTCCCTCTGCGGCCGAGGCCCTCAAAGACATCGTGGCCGATGGACA
>CAIYFE010000301.1 GCA_903925445.1 uncultured Burkholderiales bacterium
ACTTTGCTGGTCGGCGAAGACATTGCCCAAGACGCTTTGGGCAATTTGGCGCATCCCGACAAAATTTCCAACCCCGACAACTTGAAGTTTTCTGACAAGTTGCGCACCTTGTTCATCGGCGAAGACACCAACTCGCACGTCAACAATTTCTTGTGGGCCTACAACGTGGACACCCAAAAACTCTGCCGCATCATGTCCATGCCCTCAGGTGCGGAGGCCACGGGGTTGGGCGTGGTGGACGATCTCAATGGCTTCATGTACATCACCAGCAACTTTCAGCACGCGGGGGACTGGGTGGCCAAGTTGCATGACAAAGTCAAAGACACGCTCGATCCCTTGGTTCGTCACAACTACAAAGATCGCTTTGGGGCGGCCGTGGGCTACTTGACGGCCAGCCAGGGCGGCATCAAGAGCGCTTGAGCCTCTACAAACTGGACACCAAGCTGTCTGCATCAGGCCTGCCACGCGCAGGCTTTTTTGCGCCAATGGTGCCGAAGTTCAAAAAGCAAACGCCTTGCTCATGCGCTTGCAACGAAAACAACGCGCGAAGGGATTCGGCATTCATGGCTTGCCCGCTGGTGATGCCACTGCCCAACCCTTGGCTGTGCGCCATCAACAACATGTTTTGAATCGCACAACCCAAGGAAATCAAGCGCTCAGCGGTGGCAATGTGCGGTTCGCTGGCCTGGTCTTTCAAAACGGCCAACATCAAGCACGGTGAGCGAAAGGCTTTGTCGTAGGCGGCTTCAAGTTGTGTTGCACTGGCATGGGCATCGCGCGTCTTGAGGGCTTGGACAAAGGCATTCCCCAAGTCTGCGCGTCGCTGTTGCGGCACCAGCACAAAGCGCCAGGGCTGGATGCGGCCGTGATCGGGCGCCTGCGCGGCTGCTGAAAAAATGAGCGCGAGTTGCGCTTCGTTGGGGCCAGGCGCGAGCAAGCGCTTGGGCGCAATGTTCGATCGTTCGACCATCTGCGTGAGCAATTCTTGAGGCGAGGAATTCATTTACTTGCGAGCCGATGCGGGGAATGAGTTGGGAAACGCTTGTTGCAAAGTTTGCACTTCGCCGCAATGGTCGGCAGCGTAGCCTGGCAAATCATTGACCAATTGCTGAAACTGCGGGTCTTTGAGCACTTGCAACACGGCTTGAAGGTGAGGGGCGTTCAAATTCTCTTTGTTGAACAACAAAAAGTAGCGTTCTGTGGCCAAGGGTATGAAGTCCAATTTGAAGCGCCGCGAGGGCGGCTCCACGCCAATGCCCGCGTCGGCCATGCCGCTGGCCACGTAGGCCGCCACGGCTGCATGGGTGAATTCACTGAGGGTGTAGCCCGAGATTTTGGAGGGGTCGATCTTGGCTTTTTTCAAAAAGCATTCGAGCAAGAAATACGTCCCAGAACTGGGCTGGCGATTGACAAATCGAACGCCGGGTTTGGTCAAGTCGGCCACCGAATAAATTTCCAAAGGATTGCCTTTGGCCACCATCAAGCCTTGCCGACGCGTGGCAATGTGAATGATTTGACTGCGGCGTGGATTGAGCCACTTGGCGTAGTGCGCGAAAGCCAAGTTTTCAAATTCGCCTTGCGGGATATGAAACCCCGCCAACTCGCAATGGCCCTCGTACAAAGACACCACGGACTCTTGGCTGCCCATGTACTTGCGCTCGATGTTGTTGCCCTTGGCCACCAAGGTCTCAATCAACTTCTCGACTGCAAATCCGTGGCTGGCGTGAACCTTGAGGGCTTCGTTTTTATTGGGCATGACTTTGGCAATTTCGCCTTCGAGCTCTGAGGCCAACGACTCCAACATGGGCGTCAAGCGCGCACCAATGCGATAGCCGGCCCAGACCAGTTTTTCGCCCAGCGGCGTCAAAGTCGATCCCTTGCCGCGCTCCATGGTCAAAAGCGGCATGCCCAGTTGGGACTCGCCTTGCTTGATCAAATTCCAAGCATGGCGGTAAGAACCTCCTGTGGCTTTGCATGAGCTGGACAAGCTGCCGTGCTCTTGCACATCGCTGAGCAACTCCAGCAAGCGATGCGACAGGTTTTGCCCTTGGGCATCGCTGATCGTCCACTGCGGCGTGATCGAGACTTTATGCACTTCGACTCCAATTAATATGCACTGAGCAGCATATTAAACGATTTCAAATCAAGGGTTTACCTGCTAAAGATGCTTGATTTATAGGGTTATCACTTAAATCGATTCCGCTATCATTATGCTGTCAAAGCATAACACCACAAGGAGACCGTATGACCACTGATGTTCATCAAGAACATGCGAATGACAGTTTTTTGTCTAAGCAGCGCATCATCGCGCACCCCGGTTTTAACCGCTGGCTGGTGCCCCCAGCCGCTTTAGCCATCCATTTGTGCATCGGCATGGCTTACGGTTTTTCTGTTTTTTGGCTGCCTTTGTCCAAGGCACTGGGCATCAAAGAGGCCATCAAGTGCGGCCCCGAGATTGGTTTTTTTCAAGAGCTGTTCGTCACCTCGTGTGACTGGAAGATTTCAACCCTGGGTTGGATGTACACCTTGTTTTTCGTCTTGCTGGGCTCATCGGCCGCGCTTTGGGGCGGCTGGCTGGAGCGCGTGGGTCCTCGCAAAGCAGGCGTGGTGAGCGCGTTTTGCTGGTGCGGCGGCATGTTGATTTCTGCGCTGGGTGTTTACATGCACCAGTTTTGGCTCATGCTGTTGGGATCGGGCGTGATCGGAGGCATTGGATTGGGGTTGGGTTACATCTCACCCGTCAGCACGCTCATCAAATGGTTCCCTGACCGTCGTGGCATGGCCACCGGCATGGCGATCATGGGCTTTGGCGGAGGCGCCATGATTGGTTCGCCCTTGGCCGCTGAGTTGATGAAAGTCTTTGCCAGCGACACCAACGTGGGCGTGATGCAAACCTTCATCGTCATGGCTTGCATTTACTTTGTGTTCATGATGGGTGGCGCTTTGTCTTACCGCGTTCCCGCCACGGGCTGGATGCCCAAAGGCTGGACACCGCCAGCAACCCAAGGCAACAACGCCATGATCACGCACGGCCACGTGCATGTGAGCAAGGTGTGGGGCATTCCACAGTTTTGGTTGGTTTGGATGGTGCTGTGCATGAACGTGTCAGCCGGTATCGGCGTGATTGGCATGTCCAGCCCCATGTTGCAAGAAGTGTTTGGCGGCGCCTTGATTGGTGTGGACGCCAAGTTCGTAGATTTGGATAAAACACAGCTGACCGCGATTGCGGGCGTGGCTGCGGGCTTCACGGCTTTGTTGAGTTTGTTCAACATTGGCGGTCGTTTTGTTTGGGCGAGTTTTTCAGACAAGCTCGGTCGCAAGCTGACTTACGTGGTGTTTTTTGTCTTGGGCGGCATTTTGTACGCCAGCATTCCTGCCAGCGCAGGTGCGGGCAGCAAGCTGTTGTTTGTGGCTGCGTTTTGCATCATCTTGAGCATGTACGGCGGTGGATTTGCCACCGTGCCGGCTTACTTGGCCGACTTGTTTGGCACGCAAATGGTGGGCGCGATTCATGGTCGCTTGCTGACGGCTTGGGCCACAGCGGGCATTGTGGGTCCAGTCGTGGTGAATTACATGCGCGACTACCAATTGGGCTTGGGCTTGCCGCGTGAACAGGTTTACAACCAAACCATGTACATCTTGGTGGGCATGTTGGTCATTGGCTTGATTTGCAATTTGCTGATCAAACCGGTCAACGACAAATACTTCATGACCGATGCAGAACTGGCCCATGAAAAACAACTGGCGCACGAACGGGCAACAGCCTCGGATGTCGGTGCCAGCGACGCTGCTTTTCACCAAAACAAAGCGGCTTTGGTCTGGGCTGCTTGGGCGGCGGTGGGCATTCCCTTGGCTTGGGGCATTTACCGCACTGCCTTGAGCGTGGCAAAGTTTTTCAATTAACTGACTTCAACTTATGAACAAATCAGACCCTCAGCAACTCATCCAAGAACTGATTGGCTTGCACGCAACCCAGCAGGGCGCCTTGCTGCCTTTGCTGCATGCGATCCAAGATCAACTGGGGTTCATTCCGCCAGACGCAGTCGGTGAGATTGCCACGGGTCTGAATTTGTCGCGCGCCGAAGTGCATGGCGTGATCACTTATTACCATTTTTTCCGCACCACGGCGCCCGGAAAGCATGTGGTGCAAATCTGTCGCGCTGAAGCCTGTCAAGCCTGCGGCGCTGACGCTTTGTTGGCTTTGGCTGAAAAAACCTTGGGTTGCGCTGTGCATGAAACCAACGCCAAGGGCTCGGTCACTTTGGAGCCTGTGTATTGCTTGGGGTTGTGTGCCTCGTCGCCAGCCATGCAAGTGGACGACACATTGCATGCGCGCGTGTCTGCCGATCGGTTGACGAAAATTTTGAGCCAATTGGAGGCCGCGTGATGAGTGCCGTGAAAGTTTTTATTCCCCGTGACAGCGCGGCATTGGCCGCTGGTGCGGATGAAGTCGCGGCCAGCTTGGTGCACGAAGCCGCTCAGCGCGGTCTATCTATCACGTTGGTGCGCAACAGCTCCCGAGGCATGTTTTGGCTGGAGCCTTTGGTTGAAGTGCAAACGCCCCAAGGCCGAGTGGCCTACGGGCCTGTGCAAGCATCGGACGTGGCGTCATTGCTGGACGCTGGTTTTTTGCAAGGTGCAGCGCATGCGCTGTGCTTGGGTTTGACAGAAGAAATTCCTTACTTGGCCAAGCAAGAACGCTTGACCTTTGCCCGCATGGGCATCACCGATCCTTTGTCTTTGAGCGACTACCAAGCGCATCAAGGTTGGGCGGGTTTGACGCGCGCGCTGAGCATGCAAGGCGCAGCCATCGTGCAAGAAGTGACCGATTCGGGGTTGCGTGGTCGCGGCGGCGCGGCCTTTCCCGCGGGCATCAAGTGGCGCACGGTGTTGAACGCTGCATCGCCTCAAAAATACGTGGTTTGCAATGCCGACGAAGGCGACTCAGGCACCTTCTCTGATCGCATGACGATGGAGGGCGACCCCTTCATGCTGATTGAGGGCATGGCGATTGCAGGCCTTGCCGTGGGTGCCACCCAAGGCTACATCTACATCCGTTCTGAATATCCCCACGCCATTGCCGTGATGCGCGAAGCGATTGAGCTTGCAACCCAAGCCGGCTACTTGGGCGACAACGTGTGCGGCAGTGGACAGCGTTTTCATTTGCAAGTTCGCAAAGCAGCAGGTGCTTACGTGTGCGGCGAAGAAACCGCCATGCTCGAGAGCATCGAAGGCAAACGTGGCGTGGTTCGCGCCAAACCGCCGCTGCCTGCGCTGGAGGGCTTGTTTGGGCAGCCCACGGTGATCAACAACGTCATCACCTTGGCCTCGGTGCCGTTGATCTTGGCCAAGGGCGCTAGTTTTTACCGCGACTACGGCGTCGGTCGCTCGCAAGGCACTTTGCCGTTTCAGTTGGCGGGCAACATTCGCCACGGCGGTTTGGTCGAAAAAGCCTTTGGCCTGACCTTGCGCGAATTGCTGTTCGATTTTGGTGGCGGCAGCCGAAGCGGGCGACCCATCAAAGCCGTCCAAGTCGGTGGCCCTTTGGGGGCTTACGTGCCCGAGTCTCAATGGGACATCCCGCTGGACTACGAAGCCTATGCAGCCGTGGGGGCTGTGGTCGGGCACGGCGGCATTGTGGTGCATGACGACAGCGCGGACATGGCCAAGCTTGCACGCTACGCGATGGAGTTTTGCGCCTTAGAGAGCTGCGGAAAATGCACGCCTTGTCGCATTGGCTCAACCCGCGGCATGGAAGTGATAGACCGCATCACCCACAACACCAACAAAGCGCAACAAGTTCATTTGCTGCGTGATTTGTGCAACACCATGCTCAACGGCAGCTTGTGTGCGATGGGCGGCATGACGCCTTACCCGGTGCTGTCCGCACTCAACCATTACCCGCAAGACTTCGGCCTCACCGAGTCTGACAAGGCGCAAGGAGTCAGCCATGCTTAATCTTTCCAAACACGACATCGACCACGGCACCCCCGCACGTGAGTCCAAAGAAATCGTTGAACTGACCATCGACGGCTACCCAGTCGCCGTCCCCAAAGGCACATCCTTGATGCGTGCGGCCATTGACGCAGGCATTCAAGTGCCCAAGTTGTGCGCCACCGACAGCTTGGAGCCATTTGGCTCGTGCCGCTTGTGTTTGGTTGAAATCGATGGTCGCAAAGGCACGCCAGCTTCTTGCACCACGCCCGCAGAAGCAGGCATGGTGGTGCACACCCAAACGCCCAAACTGCAAGAGTTGCGCAAGGGGGTGATGGAGTTGTACATCAGCGATCACCCCTTGGATTGCCTGACATGCAGCGCCAACGGCAACTGCGAACTGCAAACCCAAGCCGGTGTGGTGGGCTTGCGCAACGTGCGCTACGGCGTCGGCGCTCAAGCGGGCGCGCACCATTGCGACTTGCAAAAAGACGAGTCCAACCCCTATTTCACCTACGACCCCAGCAAGTGCATCGTGTGCAACCGTTGCGTGCGCGCGTGCGAAGAAACCCAAGGCACTTTTGCCTTGACCATCTCGGGTCGGGGCTTTGAAAGCCGCGTCTCGCCAGGGCAAGACGAGCCTTTCATGCAAAGCGATTGCGTGTCCTGTGGCGCTTGTGTGCAGGCTTGTCCCACCGCCACGCTGCAAGAAAAATCGGTCATCGAGTTGGGTCAACCCGAGCACAGCATCATCACCACCTGCGCTTACTGCGGTGTGGGATGTGGCTTCAAAGCAGAAATGAAAGGCAACACCGTGGTTCGCATGGTGCCTTGGAAAGACGGCAAAGCCAACGAAGGCCATTCTTGTGTGAAAGGGCGCTTTGCTTGGGGTTACGCCACGCACCAAGACCGCATCACCACGCCCATGATCCGAGACAGCATCAGCGATCCGTGGAAAGAAGTGAGCTGGGATGAAGCCTTGCGCTATGCAGCGCAACGCATCCAAGGCATTCAGGCCAAACACGGCAAAGATTCGGTGGGCGGCATTACTTCGTCGCGCTGCACCAACGAAGAAACCTACTTGGTTCAAAAACTCATCCGCGCAGCCTTTGGCACCAACAACGTGGACACTTGCGCGCGCGTTTGTCACTCACCCACGGGCTACGGCCTTGGTCAAACCTTGGGCACTTCGGCAGGCACGCAAACCTTCAAATCGGTTGAACATGCCGATGTGATCATGGTCATTGGCGCCAACCCCAGCGATGCCCATCCGGTGTTTGCTTCGCGCATGAAACGCCGTCTGCGCCAAGGTGCGCGTTTGATCGTCATCGATCCACGCAAGATCGATTTGGTGGATTCGGTGCACGTCAAAGCCGATCACCATTTGGCGCTGAAACCCGGCACCAACGTGGCCATGATCACCGCCTTGGCTCACGTCGTGGTGACGGAAGGTTTGATTGCGCAGGCGTACATCCAAGAACGCTGCGATGACAAGAGCTTCAACGAATGGCGTGACTTTGTTTCCAAGCCCGAGAACTCTCCCGAAGCTTTTGAAGCGGTGACCGGTGTGCCAGCAGCCGAGGTCCGCGCTGCAGCGCGGCTTTACGCCAGCGGCCCGAATTCGGCCATTTACTACGGACTGGGCGTGACCGAACACGCGCAAGGCTCCACCATGGTGTTGGGCATTGCCAACTTGGCCATGGCTTGCGGCATGGTGGGACGAGAAGGCGTGGGCATCAACCCCTTGCGTGGCCAAAACAACGTGCAAGGCAGTTGCGACATGGGCAGCTTCCCGCACGAATTGCCAGGCTACCGCCACATCTCCGACACCACCACACGCGCTTTGTTTGAAGGCGCTTGGGGCGTGACGCTGAGCCCTGAGCCTGGCCTGCGCATTCCCAATATGTTCGAAGCCGCGCTGGATGGCAGCTTCAAGGGCTTGTATTGCCAAGGCGAAGACATTGTGCAATCCGACCCCGACACGCAGCACGTAGAGGCCGCATTGTCTGCAATGGAATGCATCATCGTGCAAGACATCTTCTTGAACGAAACCGCTAAGTTTGCGCACGTCTTCTTCCCCGGCAGTTCGTTCTTGGAAAAAGACGGCACCTTCACCAACGCCGAACGACGCATCTCGCGGGTGCGTCAAGCCATGCCGCCTTTGGCAGGCTTGGCCGATTGGGAAGTCACCATGAAGTTTGCCCAAGCGCTGGGCTATGACATGCATTACGAGCACCCTGAACAAATCATGCAAGAAATTGCCGATTTGACGCCCAGCTTC
>CAIYFE010000302.1 GCA_903925445.1 uncultured Burkholderiales bacterium
AACCGTCAAGATCAAAATCGAGCAGGTTGGCCGTCATATGCTTTTCAGTACCGAAACTGTTGCCAGTCTCGGCGCGCCTCTCAGTGACCGTAAACGTTCATGCCGGCAAAGAAGAAACCGATTTCAACTTTGGCGGTGTCTGGGCCGTCGGAGCCGTGGACTGCGTTGGCATCGATGCTGTCAGCGAAGTCAGCGCGGATGGTGCCAGGAGCAGCTTTCTTGGGATCGGTTGCGCCCATCAAATCGCGGTTTTTCAAGATCGCGTTGTCGCCTTCGAGCACTTGGATCATGACGGGGCCTGACACCATGAAGTCGACCAAATCTTTGAAGAAGGGACGCTCTTTGTGCACAGCATAAAACTGCTCGGCTTCACCGCGTGAGAGATGCGCCATACGCGCTGCAATCACTTTGAGGCCAGCGGCTTCAAAACGGGCATAGATTTGACCGATCACGTTTTTGGCAACGGCGTCGGGTTTGATGATGGAGAGGGTGCGTTCGATGGTCATTTTGGAATTTTCCTGATAGACGAGATAAAACTTTTTGTTTGTTATAGGCGAAGCCTGCTATTTTAACCGCTTTGTGTGTCACTTCAACGCGGGGGCTTGCGGCGATTTGCGCTTGAAGCCGCCTTGAAAGCCTTGAACCCCGCTTGCTTGCGTTTGCGGTCCAACTCAAAACTGTCGGCGCCGATGTAGCCCAACGACGTGCGCATGGGATCGGGTTGGCTGCTCTTTTGCGCTTGCGCTTTGGGATTGGCACCCCGCTTGCGAGGGGACTGCACCAAGCGTTCGGGTCCGCTGATGTGGTCTTCTGGACCCCTTGGAAATGAGGGGCGCGGCCCCGTGCTGTTGCCGCGACGACGGCTCTTGGCGCGTTCCATCCGATTTTCTTGGGAAGGGCCGTTTTGCAACGGCGGCTGCATGCCCACGGCGTTCATGAGTGCGCGGATGTCGCGTTCACCCAACTCGACGAAAGCCCCGCGTTTTAAACCGCGCGGCAACAACATGGCGCCGTAGCGAATGCGAATCAAACGGCTCACGGCATGGCCGACTGCTTCGAACATGCGGCGCACTTCACGGTTGCGTCCTTCTGAAATCGTCACGCGGTACCAGCAATTGGAGCCCTCGCCGCCGCCTTCTTCGATGGAACCAAATTGCGCCAAGCCATCTTCTAGTTCAATGCCGGCCAAGAGTTTTTGCTTGTCTTCATTGCCCAGCTTGCCCAACGAGCGAACCGCGTATTCACGCTCCAGGCCGAAACGCGGGTGCATCAATTGGTTGGCCAATTCGCCTGAACTTGTGAACAGCAACAACCCTTCGGTGTTCAAGTCCAAGCGTCCAACTGACTGCCACTTGCCATGATGCAAACGGGGCAACCGGCGAAATACCGTGGGGCGATTTTGTGGGTCGTCATGCGTCACCACCTCGCCCGCTGGCTTGTGGTAGGCAATCACGCGCGGCGGTGGCGGCGCAATGCGAACTTTGAGCAACTTGCCATTGACGCGAATTTGATCGCCAAACTGAATGCGTTGCCCCACATGGGCGGGCTCGTTGTTGACCGAAACTCGGCCTTGCAAAATCAGCTCTTCCATCTCCAAGCGCGAGCCCATGCCCGCTTGCGCGAGCACTTTGTGCAATTTGGGCGATTCAGGCTGAGGCAGCAGCACACGTTTTTGAGCAGGTGCAATGTCTTCGCGGGTCGCTTCCAGATCGAATTCGCCCGAGACCACATCGGCAAAGTCAATCACCGCCTCGACTTCCTCGGCGTGTGGGACTTGCGGCGCTTGTCCTGATGGGGTGTTTTCAGCTTGCATCTTCTGGAATTTCGGTGGGGGTTGGGGGCTGCTCGACGGGCGTTTCTTCCAAGGCAATGCGCAATTGGTTGACGTCCTCTTCAGGTTCGCCGAGCTTGGCAAAGGCATTGGCCTGAGCTTGCTCGCTGTCGTAAGTCGGCAATTGATCGAGCGAGGCAAGCCCCAAATCATCCAAAAACTGACGGGTGGTGGCGTAAAGCGCGGGTCGCCCCACGGTTTCGCGGTGTCCGATGACCTCGACCCAGCCACGGTCTTCGAGTTGCTTGAGCACCAAAGAGTTGATGGTGACGCCACGGATGTCTTCCATGTCGCCCCGTGTGACCGGTTGGCGATAAGCAATGATGGCCAAGGTTTCCATGGCCGCACGGCTGTACTTGGGCGGCTTTTCGGGATTGAGCCGGTCCAAATATTCACGCATTTGCGGACGGCTTTGAAACCGCCAGCCAGAAGCCACTTGCACCAACTCCACCCCGCGTTGCGCCCAATCGAGCTGCATGTCTTCCAGCAGGGTTTTGATGGTGTCAGCACCCAACTCGTCTTGGAACAGCACACGCAAATCGCGCACTTGCAAGGGTTGGTGAGAACAAATCAGTGCGGTCTCAAGGACACGCTTGGCATCCACGGTGTTCATCGTCTGAGTTTCCGGGGTGAGCCTCAAAGGGATTGAGGCAAGGGGTTAAGGGCAATGCTTTGGAGCAGACAAGGCTGCTCGGCTGACTAAAGCTCGCACAACTGAGCCAATGGCTCAAGGCTTTCACAAGCGAAGCGCCATTGTACCTTGGCCTCACATCGACTCGACAACCCCAAGTTCAAGCCCCAAATCGAGCAGCAGCGACGTCATATCGGCAGGCAATGGCGCTTCAAAACGCAGCGCGGCTTGTGTCACAGGATGCTCAAAACTGAGCCGAAACGCATGCAAGGCCTGACGTTGAATGCCCATTTGCATGGGCCCGGCGTACAAAGCATCGCCCAGCAAAGGGTGGCCGATGTGTGCCATGTGCACCCGAATTTGATGCGTTCTGCCCGTGTGCAATGTGCAGTGGATGAGGCAAGCCGCGTCGTTGCTACCCAAGCAAGCCAAGGTGGTGTGGGCTGTTTTGCCTGGCACACGGTCTAAATCGACCACCGCCATGCGCAGCCGGTTGCGGGTGTCGCGCCCAATGCCCGCTTCGACCTCTCGCACACGCGGGCCATTCCAAGCGCGGTAGCCAACGGCCAAGTACTCGCGATGAACGGCTCTGTCACCAATCAAGCTGACCAATGCGTCCATGCAAACACGGGTTTTCGCAACCACCATCAGACCGCTGGTGTCTTTGTCCAAGCGATGCACGATGCCTGCTCTGGGCAACATGACCGCTTTGTCATCAAGCGCCAACAAACCGTTGAGCAAGGTGCCGCTCCAGTTGCCCGGCGCTGGATGCACCACCAAACCGGCGGGCTTGTGAATAATTCTTAAGTGCTCGTCTTCAAACACAATGTTCAGCGCCATCGCCTCGGGCTTGAAAGCTTGGCTTTGTGGCGTGGGTCGGAGCGTGACCAAGTAGCGCTCCAGCGTCTTGACTTTGGCGGAGGCTTTTTGCACAACTTGCGGTGTGTCGCGCAAGAGCGCCACCGCGCCCTCTTCGAGCAATTGTTTGGCGTAGCTTCTGGAGAATTCGGGCAGCAAAACCGCCAAGGCGCGGTCGACCCGTTCGCCGTGCAATTCAGAGGGAATTTGAAATTCGCGTAACTCGACTTCAGAGTCGTCGGCGACGTCGAGCTCATCCGTGGGGGAAGTTGAAGCCGATAGAATGGTTTGTTTTTCGTTCAAGAAGGTCGCCTAAGGTGTCTAGCCCTCAATTATCTGCGCTGCGCAAGTTTGTCATCACCGCCTGCGTTTTGTTGCTCAGTGCCTGTGCCAACAGCACATACGACGCCACAGCCAATTGGAGCGTTGAAAAGCTCTACAGCGAAGCCAAAGACGAAATGGCCAACGGCGGTTACACCAAAGCCATTGGCTACTACGAGAAGCTTGAAAATCGCGCCGCCGGAACGCCTTTGGCACAACAAGCGCAACTGGACAAAGCTTGGGCGCAATTCAAAAACGCTGAACCCATCCAAGCCATTGCAACGCTGGATCGGTTCATCAAATTGCATCCCGCCAGCCCGGCTCTGGATTACGCGCTCTACCTCAAAGGCTTGATCAACTTCAACGACGACTTGGGGTTGATTTCGCGCGTCGTCAACCAAGATTTGGCGGAGCGCGATCCCAAGCAAGCCAAAGAATCTTTCGAGGCTTTTCGCGAGTTGGTCACGCGTTTTCCGGACTCCAAGTACAGCGAGGACGCGCGTTTGCGCATGGCGTACATCAAAAACTCGTTGGCTCGCTCCGATGTGTACGTTGCCAAGTACTACTTCAGCAAAGGCGCCTACATTGCGGCGTCCAATCGTGCTCAAAACACGATCAAGGAATACCGAGATTCGCCAGCTGTAGAAGAAGCTTTGTTTGTTTTGATGCAGTGCTACGACAAGCTGGGTCTGGTTCAGCTGCGTGAAGACACCAAACGCATCTTAGAAAGCACCTACCCTGACAGCAAATTTTTGCGCTCAGACACAAAAATTGAAGCAGTTAAAAAACCGTGGTGGAAAGTCTGGTAGCCACCAAACTGTGCAAGGCTGCGTCCCAGTCTTGCGCATGTTCGATGCGACGCATGGCGGGCATGGCCGCCAACAAACGCCGGCCATAGCCGGTTGAAATCAAACGGTTGTCGCAAATCAGCAGCAAACCTTGGTCGCTTTCACGGCGAATCAAACGCCCCATGCCTTGCTTCAAAGAGACCACGGCTTCGGGCACAAAATAATCGTAGAAAGGGCTTCGGCCTTGCGCTTCCAATCGTTTGCTGCGCGCTTCAACCACGGGGTCGTTGGGAACAGGGAATGGAAGTTTGTCAATCACGACCAATTCCAACGCATCGCCTGGCACATCAAAGCCTTCCCAAAAACTGGCAGACGCCACCAAAACGCAACCGGGCTGATGCGCCTGCGCGCCCTCGCGAAAGCGCTGCATCAAATGCCGCTTGGGCAACTCGCCTTGCACCAACACATCGATGCCCTGCCCTTGCAAGCTGGATTTCATGCGCTCACCAATGGCGCGCAACGCACGCAGCGTGGTCGTCAACACCAAGGTTCTGCCGCCCAAAATTTGTGCGGAATGCGCGGCCAGTTGAGCCACTTGTTCGCTGTGCGCGGGATCGTTAGGACGCACCACATCGCGCGGTACATACACGCCCGCTTGCTCGGGATAGTTAAACGGGCTGGTGACGCGCAAAACCTGCGCGCTTTCTAAACCGCAAGGTTCGGTGAACCAACTCAATCGCGCATCGTCACCCAAGGTTGCCGAAGTAAAAATCCAGCTGCGGGGACGCAAGGCCGCCTCCTCGGCCTCTGGGGTGGGCGGTTGGGCTTCGTTCAACAAGCGTTGGCGCACTGTGGATGAAATATCCAAGGGCGCCTGCATCAAGCGCATCTGCGAGGCGCTCACATCGACCCACCGCACGCTGTCTGCTTCACAGTCTTGGGTGAAGCGGTGCAGTTGCTTGGCAATGGACTGAACACGCTCGAACAACCGCGAAAAATCTGGCGCGATCTCGCTCACCGTGTCCAGTGCTTGGAGCGCTTGCTCACAGGCCAACGAAAGATCCATCAGGGCTTGTTCCCAAGCCGCCGGTGCAATGCCTTCGGGCGCGGCTTGTGTCCAACGCAGCTTGACGCCACCTGTGCGTTTGCCTCCGACCAAGCGCAGTTCGCGGGTGGCGCGCTCCAAGTCGCCACAGACCGATTGCCAATCCACCAATCCACGCGCCAATTGGAGTCCGGCGGCCAACATGTCACGGGTCAAGTCCAGCAATTGCGCTGTGCTGATTTGCTGTCCCAAAAACTGAACGCCTGTTTCGTTGAGTTGGTGCGCCTCGTCAAACACAGCCACTCGCACACTGGGCAGCAACTCGGCCATTCCCGACTCACGCACCGCCAAGTCGGCGAAAAAAAGATGGTGGTTGATGACCACCACATCAGCGCCCAAGGCTTCCCGCCTAGCTGCATTGACATGACAGGTTTTGAATTTTGAACACTGCGAACCCAAGCAGTTGTCGCGGCTGGATGTGATCAAGGGAATCAACGCGGAGCGTTCATCCAAACCCGGCAACTCGGCCAAGTCGCCGTTGCGTGTGGATTGCGCCCAAGTTTCTACTTTGGCCAGCAAATGGGCGGTGTGACGGTCCGAAAAACTTGTGTCCCGTCGCGCCAACTCCAAACGATGGGTACACAAGTAACTGCCGCGTCCTTTGAGCAGGGCCAAGCGAATGGGCAAATTCAAGCTCTGAACCAAGCGCGGCAAGTCTCTGGCAAAGAGTTGATCTTGCAGCGTCTTGGTGGCGGTCGAAATCAGCACGCGCTCCCCGCTCAGCAAGGCGGGCACCAAGTAAGCAAAGGTTTTTCCCACGCCGGTGCCTGCTTCCACCACCAAACTGCCACCGTTCACGATGGTGTCCGCCACAGCCAGCGCCATTTGCGTTTGGCCATCGCGGGGTTGAAAGTGTTCGGTGGTTTGCGCCAAGACTCCTGCGGTAGAGAACACATCCAACACGGACTCACGCAAGGAGTGGGTCATTTCGCGTCCGTTGGAGGGGGCAAGCCAGCGGCTGGTTTTTTACCGCTTTCTTTGAGGCGTTTTTGCAAATCTTCGCGATGCGCTTGCGCTTCTTTTTGCTTTTGCTCATAAGCTGCTCGGCCATTGCCTTGGGCGGTGTGTTGCGCGTTTTTTTGTGCGTTGTCCTCGGCGCGAGCTTGGTTGTCTTGTTGCGCTTGTTCCCGCTTGGCTTGGGCTTCTTGCTGCTGAGCGGGGCTGTTTTTATCGGCCAATCGGGCTTGGGCTTCTTGGATTTTGGCTTGACGCTCTTGCGCGTTGAGTTGGAGCTCGTCTTTGCGCAGCTCAGCTTGGGCTGCAATGCGTTTTTCGCGGGCATCAATAGCAGTGAGGATGGGCTGGTACAAATAGCGCTTCATCAACCAGACCAGAATCAAAAAATTGGCGATCTGCGCAATGACGGTAAACCAGTCGATTAACATGAT